>JAISNR010000003.1 GCA_031276135.1 Eubacteriales Family XIII. Incertae Sedis bacterium
CCATTTTTTTCAGATATTTTAAGCATATAATCATAAGCTGTTTTTACCGACTCAAATTGATTCGATACTTGAGAAATACCAACGTATGCATAAAAAAGATCCGGGCGCAAAGAAGCAACATAAGCCCCAATCAGGCTGCCCCAGGATGATCCCATAAGATATATTTTTTCTTTGTCGAATCGTTTACGCAAATAGTTTGCAACTTCGATTGTGTCATTGATCATCTGATCCAGGGTCATGGTTTCTCCGGGAATTTTTGGATGATAGGATATACCCGCCCCACGTTCTTCCCACCAGCAAATAGTACACTCCTGTTCTAACAAAATTCTAAATTTTGAACCGAAAGCATATTCCGGTATACCGGGACCGCCATGCACATATAAGATCACCGGATTTTTACTGTTTCTTCCTCGTATAATCATTCCTTGACTCATACCGCCAATACTCATGTGAGTGATTTCTGAAAGGCTTTCCGGAAGTATTTTGCCGTTTTCATCACGGAATGGATTGATTTTTCTCAATTATATTACCTCTTGCGTATCAAGCACAGTGTTTTTTCGTTTGCGTTTACGATCATCTCGATTCACATTCCTATGGACACAGTATAGCACAAGATGGCCAAAATATCCTACGCTCCGCAAAAAATATATCCCTATGTAATAGTCCTCTCCCTCTTTCAATGTCTGCACGAGTGCGCCCATGGCCGTCGTCACCCTGATCGCGCTTTCGCCTTTGCTCTCGCCCGGCACGAACGTCACCTTCCTGTCCTGCATTTCCAATATCGTCCTGACGTTGTTGTAAAAATACGCCGCGCCGTTCTCGCCGATGTAATAGTCTTCACCTTCGCGCAAGACGGCCTTCGCACCGATCATGGGCGTGACCGTGATCGTGCTTTTCCCTTTTTCTTCGCCCTTTTCCCAGTCCACGACGCTTCCCCGCGCTTCGCACAGGGCGCGTACGCCCAAGTCTTTCCCGCCTTCCGGTTTCATCGGTTCCGCGCGCCCGGCGCCCGCCCGGCTCGCCGCAACGCCGTCCCAACCGCTGTCGAGAAAGGTGATCATCCCGCCGCCGCTCCTGCACACGAGCCACGATTCCGTCGTGATCGCCCTGCTTCCCCAAATGTACACCGTCTCGGAGGCTCCTCTCCACCGGTCGCTCGGGTTCGGCGCGCACGCGACATTGCCCTTCCCGCAGCTTCCGAAGCACGGGATGTTCGCGCCTGGTACGCAGTCCTTCTCGTGCATCTGCGGCAGATTCAGGATATACATCCCGTGGCTTTCCGGCATGTCGAAAAGTCCCTCGGAACTCCCTTTCTGAGTTCGGATATTTGATTTTTGCAATTTCCGCGGGCAAATCCGTGAATTCCAAAGGCAGAAGCGCGGAAAGCTTTCCGTCAAACAGCTCCGTTCGCTCGAAAGTCCATTCTTTTCCGTTGATCAGAGCCGGTTCGTCCGCGATGCTCACCTGGCGCGGCACTTTGCGGTCCTGCGTTGCCCCGTTTGTCGTTTGTTCGTCCATTCCAAACCCCATTCTTTTTATACGATTTCCAAATTCACATTTCGGTTCTTTTCCAGCGCGGGCAGGGATATTTTTTCAAATTTTCTCGAAGGTTTCTCCCCGAAGATTGAGCACTCCGTTACAGTACCCGCAATTCCCTCTGAAAACGCCCGGAAATACAGGGATTTCAGGAATTTCCGAGGCCGGAAAGCGGAGAAACCGCAAGCCGCAAGGCTTGGCTCTCAGGAGCCGAAAAAACATGAAGTTTGGAACGCTTTGGAACAGCCATCGTCAATCAACGCGATATGAGCGGCAAGCCGGAAAGCCTGCCGCTCATATTGTTTCCATTCGCAAACCGCACCTTTGCGCCGGCCCTTGCCCGCTGATACAATTATGACAGCCATTGCGGGCATTTCAGCGATTTGCGAAAGGAGCGACGAAATGGAAAATCCGAACAAGAGTTCGCCTATCCCCTTTCCCTTGAACCCTGCCTGTTCATCGGGAAAAAGGCCGCCGCCGTGATATTCGGCGGTAAGCGCGTGGACGTGAAAAACCGGCGCGGGGTTTTCAAGCTGTTGCTTTCAATCGTCAGCAACGCGAGCGACGAGAGCATGGCGGCGGCGTGGTCGGAGGTTCACATCGGCGATGGCGAGGAAGGAGGTGCGCCGCATAAAGAAGAACAAAATCGAAATGACCGGGACTGAGTGGACGTGCGCCTTGCGCGCCCTGAACGAACTTCGCAACAATTACATAGCGGAAGGCCGCCACACCGACATCATTGATGATGTTATCCTGAAAATCGTAAAAACGCCCATCCGCAAGGTCAAAATCACCGCCCGGACAATTACATAGCCCTATACTTCATAGGGCAGAGCGCGAAAGCCGCTGTTCAATACGAACGGCGGCTTTTTCGCGTTCCGGGGCGTTGGCCCCCTACATAGCCGCCTCCGGCAATCCGGTCCCGAGCGGCTAAATCCATTTGAAGGGAGAAAAAGGAATGAGTTGCACCGTATTTGAGCGAAGGGAGGGCGAGTTATGGACGGCGACAACTGCCGCGTTCTCGCGGTCGTAAATCAAAAGGGCGGCGTGGGCAAGAGTGTCACCAGTACGAATTTGGGAATCGGCCTTGCCCGCCACGGGCGCAAAGTGCTGATAGCGGACCTCGACAGCCAAGCCAGCCAAACCGTCAGTTTGGGCTGGACGGAGCCGGAAGACCTGCCCTGCACAATCGCCGCGCAGCTTGGCAAGGTGATCGACAACAAGCCGTTCGATCCGCATGAGGGCATTTTGAGCCACGCGGAGGGCGTAGACCTCCTGCCGTCGAGCATTGAGTTGTCCGGGCTTGAAATGCGGATGGTCAACGCCATGAGCCGCGAGTTTGCACTGCGGAATTACCTCGCGGAAATCAAGCCGGAATACGACGCGATTGTGCTGGACTGCCCTCCGACGCTGGGCATGATGACAATCAACGCGCTGGCCGCCGCTGACCGCGTGATTGTCCCGGTTCAGCCGGAGTATCTGTCCGTAATCGGCATGACGCAGTTGTTTGACACGGTTGCGTTGGTGAAGAAGCACATCAACCCCGGCCTGCAAATCGAAGGCGTGTTAATCACGCTCGCCAACATGCGGACGAACCTCGCGAAAAACACGGTTGAGCTTATCCGCGAAGCCTACGGCGGCAGTATCCGTATTTTCACGCAGCCGATCCCCTACTCGACAAAGGTCAAGGAAGCGAGTGCGGCCGGTAAGAGCATATTCGCCTACGAGCCGAACGGCAACGCGGCTTTTGCCTATGAAAAACTGGTGAGGGAGGTGGAGAGAAATGGCCGACAAATCGGGGCAGACGTTCGCGCTGCCAAAGAAATCGAACATGTTAGATGAACTGTTTACCACGCAGGAACAGCGCGACGACCTGAAACGCGAGAAAGTCACGGATATTCCGCTCTCGGAGATAGACCCGTTTCCCGACCATCCGTTCCGGGTGAAGCAGGATGAATCCATGACAGCGATGGCCGAGAGCGTGAAAGCCGTGGGAATCCAAAGCCCCGCCATTGTGCGGAGAAAAGAAAGCGGGCGCTATGAACTGGTGAGCGGACACCGCCGCAAAATGGCGTGTGAAATCGCCGGGCTTGACAGCTTGCCTTGTATTGTGCGGGAACTCACCCGCGACGAAGCTATAATTGCGATGGTGGACGCGAATTTGCAGCGGGAGGTTATCTTGCCGAGTGAAAAAGCGAAGTCGTATAAAATGCGCTATGAGGCCATGAAACGGCAAGCAGGACGGCCAAGCAAAGAAAATCTGTCCCCAGTGGGGACGAATTTACGTTCAGATGAAGAACTCGCTCAAATGTCAGGAGACAGCCGTAACCAAATTCACCGTTTCATACGCTTAACCGAGCTAATCCCCGAAGTGCTGACCCTTGTGGACGAGGGGAAAATCGCCATGCGCCCCGCCGTGGAACTCTCATATTTACCCACAGAGGCACAGGAATCGCTGCTTGAAGCGATAGAGAGCGAGGACTGCACCCCGAACCACGCGCAGGCCATCAAAATGCGGAAATTCGCGGAGGAAGGGCGGCTGGGCGAGGACGTGATCCTGTCCATCATGCAGGAGGAAAAGCCGAACCAAGCGGAGCAGTTCAAAATACCGCGAGAGCGCATCAGCAAATTCTTTGCGCCGGGGACGCCCGCCGAAAGGATTCAGGAGATTATCGTCAAGGCGCTGGAATACTACAAGCAGCGGGAGTTCCACCGTGGGGAGCGTCAACGTGACGCCGCGCGGTAATCGGCCCTCACAAGGGGGCAGTCTGCCCAATACGAAAACCGCCCGGAATGAGGAAAATCCACTCTCCCCCTCCCCATACCCCACCCCCTCAAAAACCCACAGAAAACCGTTAACCCACAGTGGGATAATCGGCAAACAGCCTAATTGCGGCTGCTTTTTAATTAATGGCAAAATGCCTTGATCAATGAGAAACGGAGGAATTTCATGTGAAGTACAAACCCTTATCGCGCTGTGTATGCGTGATTGCGCTGGCGGCCGGCTTTTACCTATGCGGAATAACGGCTTTAGCCGCAGAGGAAGGCTCGCCGGACTTGCAATCCACCGCGCCGGAAATCCGGGACACGGTTCCCGCCGCCGCTGCGGAAGCCAAAACCGGGCGAATCGCATCACCGCCCGAGACTGAAAAAAACGAGTCTGCGGAACTCTATCCCGCCGATGTGCAGACCATCATCGACGGCGATACCCGGCAAATCGTCAAGACCTATATCCTCGTGCCGGGACAAAGCCCGGAAGACATTCCCCGCGACGCTTTTGAGCGCGGTGGATGGAGCTACACGCTGACCGACGTCACCGAGAACCGCGTCACAGGCGCGGACGTAAAAGCCCACACCGAAACCGTGACACTGAACACCGACACAAAAGACCCGGACGCGATTATCCCGCAGCTTGCCCCGACGCTGGATTACCGGAGTGAGGATGGGTACATCGGAACGCTGACCCTTGACCTCTCCACGGTGAAATGCGAGGAAGCGGGCTACAAAAACAGCAGCTACACCGTGACGGCGACCCGCGAATATCCGCACCTGTCCGGCCCGGACTTGTCGCTGATACCCAAGACAATCACAGAAAACGGCAGGACGCTGACGCTGGAGGACGTATCGTGGGAGGCGCAGAACATCGTCAATGTGGATTATGACGAACTGCCGTCAAGCTACCGCGCCGTCGCCAAGTACACCGCCGGCGCGTCAAAGACCGTCGTCACAGGCTACGTCACCACAGCGGATTACGTTGGCGAAGTGGCGAAAACAGTCACGGGCGATACGGTATACACGGCGTACTTTGAGGGCAAGGAAATAAACCCAAGCCTCAAACCTACCGAAACACCCAAACCCACAGACGCTCCCGGCAGTTCCGGCGCATCCGATTCGCAAAGCGGCGGCGAAATCCCGTTTATCCCCATCGCAATTGGGCTTACCGTTCTCGCGCTCTTGGGCGGCGCGGGCGCGTTTTGGTTCAGGCGGCGCAACGTCAGAATCTACCGCGATCATTTCCGCGTACTGGCCGCGAAAGACCGAATCACTGCGAAAGCCCCGCTCATCGACCTCTCGCCGCTGGATGGCGAGTGCTTCGGGCTTGTGATTGACAGGCCGGCGGCCAAAGCCCTGAACGGCGTGACCATTGAGGTCAGACGCGGCGCAGCCACCTTGGAACACAGAATCGCCTGCGAGGGAAACGCCTACAAGATAGAGGCCGACTTTGCGGCGGGTACGATTCAGGCAATCTATTGACCAAAACAGAAAGGATATGCTGAACATGAAGAAAATCATCACAATTATCACCGTCTGCGCTCTGTGCATGGCACTGACAGCCCCCGCGTTCGCGGCGTACAACTACGCGTTCGGCTCCGGCCCGGACAGCGGCAGTATGTTCGGCGGCGCGACCAGCACGGATGAACCCGTTTTCTCCGACCCCATGACGCAGAACACGCGCCGCAACAAGGACAATTCCGCGCTGCCGCCGCCGTATTTCTACGGCTCCGGCGACATTCCGACGGACACAAGCAGCCCGTATCATGATAATCTGCCGAAAAACGGCTTTGTGCCGGGCGGCCGGCAATATCCGGCGACGGGCGGCGAGGATTACGCGCCGGGAAGCGGCGCGGTGACGACTCTGCCCTCAACCTCACAGACCGCTGCGGCGCAGACCTTGCCTTGGTATTATGAGGACGGCAGCATCGGCGCAATCTATATTGAGCGGACGAAAAAGACCATAATCGTCTACGAGGGCGAGAATCTTGAAAACCTCAAAATCGGCGCGGGGCACTTCGCTTCAACAAGCGCGTGGGACGGCAACGTCGCGCTCTGCGG
>JAISNR010000039.1 GCA_031276135.1 Eubacteriales Family XIII. Incertae Sedis bacterium
AGCGCTGGAACAGCGTCTTTGTGATCGCCGCCGTCAGCGTCGTCTTGCCGTGGTCCACGTGCCCGATCGTCCCTATGTTCACATGCGGCTTGTTTCTCTCAAATTTTGCTTTGCCCATAGTCTTTGTTCTCCTTTATGCTTTCCTTTAAATCAACTTCTTCATTTACTGTCTGCGCTAAATCATTTTACTATAATATTTCAGATACTGTCAACAGGATTCTGCGCGGGCCGGGCCGCCCGGCGCCGCGAATGCCTCGGTGCGCGCACGGCTCTCACAGACAGCCCGCAATCAACTCCGCATGCCATTTGTATGCGGCATCCAGCCCGTCGATCTCCGCTATTTCCGCAAAGATATTGGCGACGAGCCGCCTCTCAGCGCGATGCACGGCGCTCCCCGGGGGGAATTCGCTCAGATATTCCATCCTGTATTTGATCGCATAGATAAAGGCATCAAAGGCTTCCATCGCGCGGGTGGGCGCGTAATAGAGACCCAGTTTTTCGTAATCGCCCGCCAGCAACTTTTTCAATACCCGCACCGGGTATATCTCATAGGCCCTCTCGCGCAGATCGATCACCTCCGGCAAGCGGCTTCTGTCCGCGCGGCCCGCATTGATCGCATCGAACAACGCGTTTGCCGGCTCGGTCAGGTCTGTGAATTCCAGGTCCGAATTGATCTCCTCGTCCGTCGGCAGGGACATCGCGCCCTCGCTTGCCCTTTCCGAAATGTACGCGTCGATCCGCTCCGCAAGCCGGCTTTTCCGCGAAGGTTCGACCTCCGCTTCCGTGCTCAAATCGGCATCCTCCATGCGGTCGGGACCCAAGATATACAAATACAACGCGGCAAGCTCCATCTTGGTGAGAGAGGACCTCGCTTCCGCATCGGAAACATCCTCCCCCTCGCCCGTCCCCTGCGATTCGCGCGCGGCGTTGATCTCGTTCTCCACGCTCTCCAGCGCGGAATCGTATTCGCCCTCGCCGAGCCCCTGTGCGGCGGCATCCCCTTCGGACTCGGATGCGGCGCCGGAGGCGTCCGTGCCGGCCTGCGGCAGACCCGCGCCGTCCGAAACGTCCTCGCGCGCCGGCATGCCCTTCACGGCGATGAAAGCCGCAATGATCATCAAAATGACTGCGACAATCGCGATTGCGATCGGAATCTTATACAGCGGCAAGCTTCGAACGGGCTTTGCATCCCCGTCCTCTTTGAAGGACGGCAGCAAGCCCGCCACATCGTCGTTCTCCTGCGCGAGAGGCGGCGCGTCCGTGATCTCAGCGCGAAATTCTTCGTTGATCTCGCTCAGCGGCCTGATCATTTATCTTCCGTGAAAAGCTCGTCAAATGTATGACCCTGCGTAATCAAACCCTGCAGGCTATGCTGTACGCTGTCGATTTCATCAAGCAGCTTTTTTCTGGCCTCGAAGATCTTGTTGAAGTCCACCTTCGCATCCTCGACGATGCTCATGGCCTTCTCCCTGGCGTCCGAGATGATCTGATTCGCGATGACCTCCGCGTCCAAGAGCGCCTTGGAGATGACCTCGGACTCCGCGCCCAGACGCTTCTTCACGCTCTTGCCGAGCCGGACGTTCTCGTTCTTCAGCTCCTCGTTTTCCTTTTGAAGAAGCGAAAGAAGCACCTTGTCGTCCCGCTTCTCCTCGGTCAGGCTGATGTAGGCCGCCGTAATCGCGTCGAAGCGGTTCTTGGGCACGGTTTCCTCGTCGAGCGGCCCCTTGTCGCCGGCCTTTGTTTCGGACTGCTCCTTGAGGATCCCGTTCAAACGGTGGTTTTCCGCAGTCAACACCTCTATCTCCGCCTTCAGGCGATTCGCCAATATCTCGGCTTCCTCCGCCAGCGCATTGTACATCTCGTCGCCGCTCGAAGCCGTGCCGACGTCCGCCGCCTTGGCCAACTCGCCCCTGAGCTGTTCGACTTCGTTCTTGAGAGAGGTCAGCGTCGCATCCGATTCGCCCTTCTCCGCGCGCAGGCTTTGTACGCTCTCCGCGAGCTCGCTGTTTTCGGCTTCGAGCTTCTCCTGCTTATCCTGAAGCGCCACGCATTCATCGTATACGTTTTGATACTCATTCGTAATCTTTTCGAAATAAGCGTCAACCTGCTTCTTGTCATACCCGTTTGCTGCCTCGATGAAATTTACCATTTGACTCAATTTATGCACTTCCTTTCCTGTTTCGCGAAGGACACGGCGGCTCCGGCGAATATGTGTATCTACTGTCGCTTTATTGCATATTGTACTTTGAATCTATGTCAAGGGTGCCGGCGAAATCCGCACGGCAAACCCGTATAGCCTTGCCCCCAAACGGCGCGGCGTTCCCGATTCGGCGAAAACACCCGACACCGCAACACTTCCTCCGCTCAAACGCCGGCGTCGTCAAGCTCCATCCACAGGGCGGGACGGACCCCGCCGATCGCCAAATCGATGTACGCGCGGTTGAAAACACCGCTTCGATCGACAGCCATCACCATATCGTTCGCGGCGAATTTCACATCGAAACCGGCTCCGGGACAACGAAGCCACCACCACCAACCGGCACCGTCACACACGGCCGCCCTGTCCTTCTCATCCGCGAAATATTTGCCGTCCTGCGCCTCATCGAGGCTCAGGAGAAATATCCTGTCCCGCGAGGCAAGCCTCGCGTCGTCGTTGTACGCCCGTGCGGTATAATTCGTGACCTCTCGAATCAGCGTCCGCGCTTCGGCCGGAAAGCTGCCGTAAAACGGGCCGTTCAGGTATTCGCGTATCTCGCTCTCGCCCCAGCCCCGAAAAGGGGGGCCGCCGTGAAATTTTCGCTGCCCCAATATCTCCTTTGAAATCAGCAGGACCGCGTCGTTTTCCGCCGCGAGAACGCGCCACGCGACGCCGCCCATTTCAAGCTCCGCCTCTCCGCGATGCCGAAACTCCGCGGAAGCCGCCCGCAGGATGTCGGAAAAACGCGGCAAGCCGGAAGGCTTTCTTTCAAAGACATATTCTTTCCTGAATTCAATATCGATCTGCTGTAAGGATTTCGCCATTTCGCGTCAATATACCGTATTGTCCCCGCAGCCGTTGCGCCCGGGAACCCATCCCGGCGCCGTGCGCCGAGGTCGCAATGTCCGGGGTCCGACCCCGCATGCCGGGGCTTCGCCCAAAAGCGAACGCGCAATTCCCGGCCGGCCAATCACAAAAACGCGCCGGATTCCGCGCATACACGCTTTATTATAATATGGCGTTCCCGTAAAATCAAGCCATATTGGGCAATTGCGAATACTTTTTTTAGGAAATGCGCCGTCGCGCGGCGCATTTCATCGGAAGTATTCGAACGCCAAATCCAAATCCACGTTTCCCTTGATGCCGTCCACCGTGCCCGAGCTCGAAAACTGCCAAACCGCAAACGCGTAAGGGTAGGTCGGCGTCTTATAATACTGCGCCAGCCACTTCGCGTAGGGCTCCAGGCGATCGAGCTCCATGCGCGAAACGAACCATTTCGGATTGGCGTAGATCATCGGCGTGTAACCCGCTTCGCGCACCCGCTCGCAGAAAGCGATCGCGATGTCCGTGACCTCCCCGGCCGTCAGCGCGTCCGTGCGGGCGTTCTGCCCCGATATCTCCTCGATGTCGAAAACGACCGGGAAGCTCACGTCGTAAGGCGCTATGCCCGCCAAAACCATCTCCGCTTCCTCGACCGCCTCCGCCTCGTTCACGGCCTGCGAGAAAAAATACACGCCCACCCTCACGCCGGCGCTCCGGGCGCCCTGTATGTTGGCCTCAAAGAATTCGTCCACGACCTGCTTGCCCGTGTCGTAGCCGCGGTATCCCATGCGTATGATCGCGAATTCGACGCCGTCGGCCGCCGCGCGCGCCCAGTCGATGTTCCCTTGGTAGCGCGACACGTCGATGCCGAACAGCGCTTCGGCGGCGACGCCCTCGGCCGTCGCCGCCTCCGTTTCCGCGAACGAGTAGTGCGGACGGCGTTCGTCCCACCACAGCGCATCCCAATCGTAGGGATGCTTTTTCAGATTCGGATCTATGTCCGCATAGATGATCTTGCCCGCCTGCTTGTAGATGATCTTGTCGCGAAAAATGCGGCTCAAAAACTCCGTGTTTATGTTGTATTCCTCGGCATAACGCTTGAGAACATCCGCCGATATCCACCCGCGCGCCGCGATCTCCTCATCCGTCGGCTCCGCCGGCGCAGCCTCTTCGCGCGAAGGCCGCGCATCGGGGCCCTGCGCACGGCCCTCGTCCCGCAAGAATTGATAAACAAGAAAAAACGCCTGCGCCACAAGCAAAATGATGATCAGAATCATCAAAAACAGCATCAGGCCGTTCCCGCGCCCCTTCCTTTCCCGCATGTCCTCCTGTCCCATGTTTGTCCCTTTCCGTCATTTCGCGGACTCTTCCTCGCACTTGTATAGATTTTAACACGTTTTTCCGAACAAATCAACGGCTGTGGGTTTTCAAAGGCGGGATTCGAAAAAACAACGCCCCGCTCAAAACGCAAGCGGGGCGCGTCGCTCGATTTGTTTGTCTGCGTGCGCATCACACGGCGAGATCGATGTGCGAAATCAGGCCCGCGCCGCCGCTGTCCTTCAGCGCCTTCGCCACGCTCCGGTCCGTACCCGTGTGCAGAGCCATGAGCCTCGTTGTCGCCATGATCACCTCTCCCGAAACAAAACAAAAGCCGCCCGGTATCGGACGGCGTCGAGCGGAACGATCATAACTCCGGCTCGTTTTTCAGGTTTGCTTTCCTCGTCGAAGGATTCCTTTTCTTCGCTTCGCGGTCGGCTCGGAGGGCCTCGATGACGGATGGCTTGGCATTCGCCGCAATTTTTTCCCGTTCAATGATTTCATTGCAAAACTTCATCAGTATCGGGA
>JAISNR010000070.1 GCA_031276135.1 Eubacteriales Family XIII. Incertae Sedis bacterium
GTTTCAATGAAGCAATTGCTCGAAGCCGGCGTGCACTTCGGCCATCAGACGCGGAGATGGAATCCGAAGATGGCGCCGTACATTTTCACGGAGCGGAACGGCATCTACATCATCGACCTGCAAAAGACCGTCAGGATGATCGAAGAGGCCTACGCGTTCATGCGCGAGATCGGGGAGAGCGGTGCGCCGGTGCTGTTCGTCGGCACGAAGAAGCAGGCGCAGGCCGCGATTCGCGACGAGGCCGCGCGATGCGGCATGTTCTTTGTGGTCGAACGCTGGCTCGGCGGCACGCTGACGAACTACAAAACCATTTCGACGCGGATCAAGAGGCTCTACGACATCAAAAACATGGAAACCGACGGCACCTTTGACGCGCTGACGAAAAAAGAGGTGATCAAGCTGCGGCTCGAGCTCGAAAGGCTCGAAAAATTCCTCGGCGGCATCAAGGAGATGAAGGGCATGCCGGCCGCCCTCTTCGTGGTGGATCCCAAGAAGGAGCGGATCGCGATCAAGGAAGCGCGCATACTCGGCATCCCGATCGTGGGCATCGTCGATACGAACTGCGATCCGGACGATGTGGACTACGTGATCCCGGCCAACGACGACGCGATCCGCGCGGTCAAGCTGATCGCGAGCAGCATGGCCGACGCGGTCATCGAGGGACGGCAGGGCGAAAGCTATGACGAAGGCGAGGGCGCCGAAAGCGCCGGGGCCGACGCGGTCGACGCCGAGGATGTTGCGACGACGGCCGGCGCCGAGGATGTCGTGACCATGGCCGCCGCAGAAGCTGCGGAAGCGGACGATTTTTAATTTTTCGTTGCTGCTCAATCAAAAGCAGTTACAGCTTTTCGGGAAGAGGTGAGTGATATGGCGGTAACAGCCGCAATGGTAAAAGAACTGCGCGAGAGAACCGGCGCGGGCATGATGGATTGCAAGAACGTGTTGCTCGAAACGGACGGGGACACGGAACGGGCCATAGAGGTCCTGCGCGAAAAGGGCCTCGCGAAGGCCGCGAAGAAGGCCGGCCGGGTCGCGTCCGAGGGTCTTGTGCGCATCACGTTTTCGCAGGGCAACAGGGCGGCGGCGATCGCCGAGGTCAATTCCGAAACCGACTTCGTCGCGAAAAACGAAGATTTCATCGGCTTTGTCGAGTCCGTGGCGCAGCTGGCCGTCGAAACGAAATGGAATAATTTGGAAGAATTTCTCGCGCTTCCGCAGGATCAGGCGACGCTCAGGGACAAGCTGAACGGCCTGATCGCGACGATCGGCGAGAACCTGAACATACGGCGCGTGCGGAAGCTCGAAAGGCCCGGCACCGTCTACGTCGGCTACACGCACGGCGGCGGCAAGATCGGCGTCGTCATCGGCCTCGAAACGGAGGCGTCCCACGAGGAGGTCGCCGTCGCGGGCAAGGATGTCGCGATGCAGGTCGCTTCGATGAACCCCAAGTTCATCGACGAGTCGCAGGTCGATCCCGACTATATCGAATCCGAGAAGAAGATCCTCGTGCAGCAGGCGCTGAACGAGGGCAAGTCCGCCGACATCGTCGAAAAGATGGTCGTCGGCAGGCTGAAGAAGGAACTCAAGGAAACCTGTCTGCTCGAACAGAAATTCGTGAAGAACCCCGATGTCACGGTGGCGCAATACCTCAAGGAAGCGGCGGAGGCGCTGAAGAAGCCCCTCAAGGTCGTGGAGATGGTCCGCTATGAGGTGGGCGAAGGCATCGAGAAGAAGGAAGAAAACTTCGCCGAAGAGGTGGCAAAGCAGATCGGAGGCTGAAGGCTTCTCCCTGCATCAACCGGAGAAAAAAGCGCGCGAGCGCTTTTTTGCTGTACGGCAAACACCATGAGAACAGAAGAAATTTGTATGCACTTTGCACTGCCTGAGCTCTGCGGCGCGGCCCTGTCGCGGCTGAAAGCCGCATGCCGCTTCGATCCGTCGAAGGAGATGCACGCGCGCATGCGGGACGACGCGCTCGACGCGCACCGGGAATGGGCGGAGCGCGCGGAGCTTCGGGCCGTCGCGGTCCGCTTCGCTTCGTCCGCGCCGCGCGGACGCGCGCTGGAGCTCGCCGGGGTCCGTTTTGCTTGCGCCGCGTTCGGCCTGATCGACGCGCGCAATGTGATCGAAACCGTCGTTTACGCCCTGACGCTCGCTGCGGGCGAAGCACCGTCGCGGGGCGTTTCGCGCCTGTTCTACGAGGATTTGTGGGCGAACGCCTACCTGGAAGCGGCGCTGTGCGCGCTCAAGTCCGATCTCGCGGCGCGCGCCGGCGGCGTTCCCTCCGATTCCTTCGGCCCGGGCTATTACGGTATGGCGCTCGAAGAGATGCCGAAGCTCGCGCGCGTGTCGGATTTCGGACGGATCGGCGGAACGGTCCTCGAAAACGGGATGCTGCAGCCGCCGAAATCCTGCGCGGGGATCTTCTTCGTCGTGCGGGACGCGGCCCGCATGCCGGAGCGTTCGTGCCGCGGCTGCGCGGGTGATCCCGCGGGCTGTGCGTTCTGCGCGCATCGCGCGGCGCGGCCGCATGCGCAAATGATGCAAAACCGCAAATCGGAAAAAACAATACATGGAGGATGTTCATGGGAATTTTGAGAAAAGAAGTGACCGCCGCCGCGTTGAACAGCAGGATCCAAGGCTTTTTGCCGGGCCTGCTCGGCGTGGAAATCGTGGAAGTCGAGGAGGGCAGGCTTACCGGCCGCATGAAGATCACATCGACGCACCTTGCCCCAAACGGCTTTTTCCATGCCGGCGGCGTAGTCACCCTGGCCGACACGCTCTGCGGCTGCGGCGCGGCCGCGCACCTGCCCGACGGGGCGGCCGGATTTACAACCGTCGAATTGAAAAGCAACCATTTGGGAACCGCGCTGGAAGGGACGCTGTTTTGCGTGGCCGAGGCACAGCATTTGGGGAGAACCACACAGGTTTGGGACGCGGTTGTGACGGAAGAGAACACGGGAAAGAAGATCGCGTTGTTCCGCTGTACGCAGATGGTATTGCGGCCCAAAAAATAAGATGACTATTCAGTTAAAGCATAATCGCCGGCCGGGAACCGGTACAACTCTCCGGACGGATCCATCGTCCGATTTTTCGATTGAACGAGGTCCCGTTTTGATGTATAATAGCCAAAGAAAGAGAAGGAGAAGCACACCGGCATGAAGGAAAACAGGCAGCCCAAATACAAGCGAATCGTCCTGAAGATCAGCGGCGAGGCGCTGGCCGGCGAAAACAGGTTCGGGTTGAACGAGGCGATGCTTTCGCAGGTGGCGGACCAGATCAAGGAGATCGCCGCGCTCGGCGTGGAGATCGCGATCGTGGTGGGTGGCGGCAATTTTTGGCGCGGCAGAACCGGCAAGAACATGGATCGCGCGACCGCCGACTATATGGGCATGCTGGCGACGGTGATCAACGCGCTCGCCCTGCAGACCGCTTTCGAGGCCAAGGGCATACCGACGCGGGTGCTGACCGCCATCGAGATGCGCGAGATCGCGGAGCCCTACATCAGGCGACGGGCCATGGCGCATCTGGACCGCCGGATCGTCGTGATCTTCGCGGCGGGAACGGGGAATCCTTTCTTTTCGACGGACACGACGGCCGCGCTGCGCGCGGCGGAGATCGAGGCGGACATCATCCTGCTCGCGAAGAAGGTGGACGCCGTGTATTCGGCCGATCCGCAGGAGGACCCGGGCGCCGTCCGCTACAGCGCGCTGACGCATCGGGAGGTGCTCGAAAAGGGGCTCGGCGTCATGGATTCCACGGCGGCCTCGCTCTGCCGCGACAACGACATACCCATTCACGTGTTCGGTCTTTCGGAGCCCGGCAACGTGCTCAGGGCCGTGTACGGAGAGGATATCGGCACGATTGTTCGATGACCGCGCGCCTTCGGCCGCACGTCCCCGGCCGCACACCGCGCGCGGGTCGGGAGGGGCATCCGTTCGAACATTTTTTCCAATCTTGGGCTTTATATGGAACCAATGACACGAAAACGCGCTCTAACGCTAAGGAGGTTTTGGTATGAGCATCGATGTACAGCAGGTTTTGGATGAAAAATCCGCAAAAAGCATAGCGGCTCTGAAGGAAAACCTGAACACCGTCAGGGCCGGCCGCGCGAACCCCGCCTTGCTCGACAAGGTGACGGTCGATTATTACGGAACGCCCACGCCGCTCAAAAACATCGCAAACATCACGGCGCCGGACCCGCGCAGCATTCTCGTCTCGCCCTTTGACCCGAAATCGCTGAGCAGCGTCGAAAAAGCCATCAACGTCGCGAACCTCGGCATCAACCCCACGAACGACGGCAAGGCCGTCCGGCTCTCGATTCCGCCGGTCACGGAGGAACGCAGAAAGGAGCTGACCAAGCTCGTCAGGAAGTACGGGGAGGAAGCCAAGGTCGCCGTCAGAAACGAACGCCGCGACGCCAACGAGGAACTCAAAAAGCAGGAGAAGGCCGGGGAGCTGACCGAGGACGATTTGAAGAACGAGCTGGACGAGGTCCAAAAGAAAGCGGACAAGAGCATCAAGGAGATCGACGCCATCGTCGCGGAAAAAGAAAAGGAAATCATGGAGGTCTGACGGATGCCGGGCTTGCCTGATGTTCTGCTCTTGGACGCGGAGGAAGCCGCGCGTCTGCTCTCGGACGCGGGATGGGCTTTTCGCGTCGTCGAAACGCGGGCGCCGCGAAGGGAAGCCCCGGCCGGGCGGCTCCGCGTGATCCGGGTGCGCGCGGACGACGCTTCGGATTGCCTCGAGCTCACGGTGTGCGGGATATGACGGACTTGGATCGCATACCCGTCCATGTTGGTATTGTAATGGACGGAAACGGGCGCTGGGCGCGCGCGCGCGGTCTGCCGCGCCTGTCGGGCCACAACGCGGGGATGCTCGCCATGAAGGAGATCGTGAAGAAGGCCTCCGCGCTGGGCGTCCGATACCTGACGGTTTACGCGTTCTCCACGGAGAATTGGAAGCGCGGCGCCGAGGAGGTTTCCGGCATCTTCAATCTGCTGATCGTGTATGTGGACAGGGAGCTCGCGGAGCTCAACGCGAACAACGTGCGGGTCCGCATCCTCGGGGAGTACGGGCGGCTGCCCGCGAACGCGGTCGAACGCCTGAACCGCTCGCTTCGGACCACGGCGGACAACAGCGGCATGCAGTTCAACATCGCGCTGAACTACGGAAGCCGGGATGAGATCGCGCGCGGTCTGCGCGCCATCGCCGCGGATGTGCTGGCGGGGCGGCTCGCGGTATCCGAGCTCGATGAGGCGCTGATCGCGGACAGGCTCTACACGGCCGGCATGCCCGATCCCGATCTGATCATACGGACGGGGGGCGAACGGCGTCTGTCCAACTTCCTGCTCTGGCAGAGCGCCTACAGCGAATTCGTCTTTTCGGACGTGTATTGGCCCGATTTTTCCGCGCGGGAATTCGAGAAGGCCATAGAGGAATATCAGGGCAGGGAGCGTCGCTTCGGCGGCCGACGGCAGAATGGGCGGTGAAACCCGCCGCCCGCGCGGGAAGCCCTTTCGCGGCCGGCGGCAAGTTTTGCCAAAAGGACAATCCGAATGAAGCAGCGCATCATTTCAAGCCTAATCATGCTGCCCTTGCTCGCCGTCGTATTCGTCGGCGGTCGTCCGCTTCTCGCGGCCTGCTTCCTGATCGGCGTTCTGGGCATGCGCGAATTTTTCCGGGCCTTTGCGCGCGCCGCAGCGCGCGCAAAGGACGGCGGCGCGCGTCCGTCGCATGCGATCGCATACGCGGCGGCGGTCGGCCTGTACTGCATCGAGCTGTTCGCGCCGCAGCGGGACGCGCTCCGCATGCTCTGGCTTTTTCTGACGGCGGCGCTGTCCTTCCTGCACCTGTTCGGACCGGGCAAGCGGCGGCTCGCGGACGGCATGGCGACGCTGACGGGAATCGTCTACATCTGCTTCTTCTCGTACCATGTGGCGCTGGTCGAGCAGCTGCCGCGATACGGGCGCATGGTGTGGCTGATCTTTCTGGCGGCTTTCGGAACGGACATCCTGGCCTTTTTCACGGGGCGGGCGCTCGGGCGGCACAAGCTCTGCCCGGCCATCAGCCCGAAAAAGACGGTGGAGGGCGCCGCAGGGGGCTTCGTCGGCAGCGTTCTCCTCTGCGGCGCGTTCGGATATCTGTTCATGCCCGCGCTGCTCGCGCACTGCCTGATTCTCGGCGCGATCGGCGGCGTCGTTTCACAGCTCGGCGACCTCACGGCTTCCGTGTTCAAACGCAATTTGGGCATAAAGGACTACGGCGGCCTGATTCCCGGGCACGGAGGCATTTTGGATCGGTTTGACAGCGTACTCTTTGCGGCGCCGTCCGTATATTATTACACAGTGTTGGTCATTCCCATGACAGCGTGAACGCTATTAAAGGAAAATATGAAAAAGATTGGAATTTTTGGCTCCACGGGTTCCGTGGGAACGCAGACGGTCCGCATCATAGAGAAGAATCCGGACAAGCTGAAAGCGACGGTCCTCACCTGCGGCGGGAACACGGAGTTGTTTCGAACGCAGATCAGAAAGCTCAGGCCGTATCTTGCCGTCGTCAGCGCGGCGGACGCGGCTGCGGACGGCGCGGTTCGCGCGCTGTCGAAGGAGTTTCCGCGCACCGAATTTCTCACCGGCGCGGACGGCCTTGCGCTTGCGGCGGAAAAAGGCGATTACGACCTCATGCTGAACGCGATCTCGGGCATAGCGGGCCTCGTTCCGACATGGCGCGCGATACGCGGCGGGAAGGACATCGCGCTCGCGAACAAGGAAACCGTCGTGGCGGGCGGCGAGCTGGTCATGGGTGAAAGCCGAAAGCGGGGACTGTCCATCATCCCCGTGGACAGCGAGCACAGCGCCATCTTCCAGTGTCTGCAAAGGGGCCCTGCGGACGCGGTCACGCGGATCCTGCTCTGCGGCTCGGGCGGGCCGTTTCGCGGTTACACAAAGGAGCGTCTGAACGGCGTCACCGTGTCGCAGGCCCTGACGCATCCGAATTGGAAGATGGGCAGGAAGATCACCGTCGATTCCGCGACGATGATGAACAAGGGTCTGGAGTTGATCGAAACGGGGCGCTTGTTCGGGATCGGAGAGGAGAGGATCGAGATCGTGATCCAGCCGCAGAGCATCATCCATTCGATGGTGGAATACGCGGACGGCGCCGTGATCGCGCAGCTCGGCTCGCCGGACATGAAGGGACCGATTTCGTATGCGCTCTCCTTCCCCGAACGCTGGCCCGCGGATGTGGCGCCTCTGGATTTCCGCAAGCTGCGGGGGCTCGATTTCGAAGCGCCGGACGAGGAAACCTTCACCTGTCTGCGCCTTGCGCGCGAGGCCATGCGCGCGGGCGGGAGCAGTCCCATCGCGCTCAACGCGGCGAACGAAATACTCGTGCGGCTGTTCCTCGAGGGCAAGCTTCGCTTCCTCGACATCCAAACGCATCTGGAGAGGGCGATGGACCGCCATGTGCAGAGCGCCGCGCGGACCGTGGACGACATCCTGCGCATCGATGCCGCCGTGCGCGCGCGCGTGCTCGAAGGCGTTCACCGCGCCTGCTCCGCGTAGCCGCGCAACGGAGGTTTTGTATGACGATTGTATATGCGATCCTCATATTCTGTCTGCTGATCTTCGCGCATGAGTTCGGACATCTGATCGCGGCCAAATCCGTCGGCGTCCGCGTGAACGAATTCGCCCTCGGCATGGGGCCGAAGCTCTTCGGCTTCAAAAAGGGGGATACCGCGTACACGCTGCGCGCCTTCCCCATAGGCGGCTTTTGCGCGATGGAGGGAGAGGACGAGGGTTCCGACGATCCGAGGTCCTTCGGCAAAAAGCCCCTCCCCGCGAAGGCTCTGGTGCTCTTGGCCGGTTCGCTGATGAACGTGCTTTTGGCCGTGCTGATCCTCGCCGCCGTGATCTTTTGGAACGGATCGCCGTCCACCGTCGTTTCGCAGGTCGGCGCGGGCAGCCCGGCGGAAGCGGCCGGCGTCGCGCCCGGCGACCGCATCGTGTCCGTGGACGGACGCCCTGTGGCGGAATGGGAGGACATTCCCCCCGCCGTGACCGAAGCCGCGGGCGAGCGCATCGCGATCGGGGTTCTGCGCGACGGCGTCGAAATGCGGCTTGAGAGCGGTTTCTACATGGGCGACGACGGTCTGCGCAAGATCGGCATCACGCCGACGTCGGAGCGGCGCGCGCGCAACATCGGGCCGGCGCTGCTGCTCGGCTGCCGCGCCGCGTGGAGCATGGGCACGGCCATGGTCCGGGCGATCGGCATGCTGTTCACGGGCGACGTCCCGGTGAAGGAGTTGACGGGGCCTGTGGGCATCGTCTACATCGTGGGCGATGTGGCGAAGGACGGCATGTTGCAGCTCGCGCAGCTCACGGCGCTGATCAGCCTGAACCTGGGCATTGTGAACCTGCTGCCCATCCCCGCGCTCGACGGTTGCAGGTTTGTGTTCCTGTTCATCCGCAAGATCACGGGCAGGGCCGTGACCGACGAGATGGAGGGGAAGGTGCACTTCGTGGGACTGATGCTGCTCTTTGCCCTCATGATCTTCGTGACATTCCAGGATGTCGCGCGCTTCGCGTTTTGAGCGCCGGAGCAGTGCGGCGCGCAACGAAGCGGGTGGATTGCGGCGGCGTCAAGATCGGCGGCGGCGCCCCCGTGAGCATACAGTCCATGACGAACACGGACACGCGTGACGTTGCGGCTACGCTGCGGCAGATCGACGCGCTCGCCGAAGCGGGCTGCGACATCGTCCGGTGCGCGATCCCCGACGCGGAAGCCGCCGAAGCGTTCGGGCGCGTCAGGCAAGCGAGCCGCTTGCCCTTGGTGGCCGACATCCACTTCGACCACCGGCTCGCGCTCGCGGCGATGCGGGCCGGCGCCGACAAGATACGCATCAACCCCGGGAACATCGGCGGCGCGGCGGCCGTGCAAGCCGTCGTCGCGCTCGCGAAGGAGCGGCGCATTCCGATTCGCGTCGGCGTCAACGCGGGTTCCCTCGAACGCCGGCTTCTCGAAAAGCACGGCGGCCCCACCGGGGCGGCCCTCGCGGAGAGCGCGCTCGCGCAGGTCGCGGCGCTGGAGGCGCTCGACTTCTTCGACATCGTCGTCTCCATGAAGTCCTCCGATCTGCGCGTGAACCAAGAGGCGCATTCGGCGGCCGCCGCCGCGACGGCATATCCCTTTCACATCGGCGTCACGGAGGCGGGCTTTGACCTCGGCGGGGAAGCGAAGTCCGCGATCGGCGCGGGCGCGCTGCTTTTGGCGGGCATCGGCGACACGCTGCGCGTGTCCCTGACGGGCGATCCGGTGCGGGAGGTGTTGCTCGCCGCCGAGATATTGAAGGCGACGGATCTGCGCGCGGGCAGCATCCGGCTGATCGCGTGCCCGACCTGCGGCCGTTGCCGCGTGGACCTCGAATCGATTGCGCGGCGGGTGGCGGAGCGGGCCGCCGCGCTTGAGAAGCGGCGTCCGCGCGCGGCCTGTATGTCCGTGGCCGTAATGGGTTGCGCCGTGAACGGGCCGGGCGAGGCGGCGCACGCGGACATAGGCGTAGCCTGCGGCGACGGCCGGGCTGTGATTTTTCAAAAGGGTGCGATCGCAAAGACCGTGCCCGAGGCATCTGCGGCGGCGGAGTTGATTAAGGGAATGGAGGCGATATGGGAATCTTTAACATGACTGCTTGGACGGAATATCTTTCCATAATCTGGATTGGCGTTGCCGTGCTTCTGGCCTTCGTGGAGGCGGCGACGCTGGGCTTGGCGACGATTTGGTTCGCGATCGGCGCGGTGGCCGCGAGCATCGCCGCCCTGGCGGACGCGAGCTTTCTTGCGCAGGTCGTGGTGTTCCTCGCCGTGTCCGTGATTTTGCTGATCTTCACGCGGCCCTTGGCCGTCAAGCGCCTGAAGCTCGGCCGCGAAAAGAACGTCACGGAACAGATGGAGGGACGGCGGGGCATCATGACGGAGGCCGCATCGCCTTTCGGCACGGGGCTCGTCAAGGTGGGCGGCGTGTTTTGGACGGCGGTGCCGGAGGACCCCGCGCGCGGCCTCGAAAAGGACGTCACGGTCAGCGTGGTCAGGATCGAGGGCGTGAAGCTCGTGGTCAGGCCGGATGCGGACGCGGAGGGGTTGCGCAATTGAGCAAAATAATGGATGGACGCCGACCCGTCGGCCCTGTTTTGTAACATGCGATGACGTTTGCCCGTCATTGCGAGCGAAGCGAGGCAATTCGGCGTATTCTATCGACAACAGCCGCGAAGCGGCGGAATGGAGTTAAAAAATGGAAGCATGGATCGTCATATTGCTGATTATCATCGTCGTGGCGCTGCTCGCCGCAAACATCAGGATCGTGCCGCAGGCGAAAGCCTATGTGATTGAACGCCTCGGCGCGTACAGCGGCACGTGGCAGGTGGGTCTGCACTTCAAGATTCCGCTGATCGACAGGATCGCGAAGAAGGTGTCGCTCAAGGAGCACGTCATAGACTTTCCGCCGCAGCCCGTGATCACGAAGGACAACGTCACGATGGAGATCGATACGGTGATCTATTTCCAGATCACCGATCCCAAGCTCTATGCCTACGGCGTGGAGCAACCCATGTCGGCCATCGAGAATCTGACGGCGACGACGCTCAGGAACATCATCGGCGAATTGGAGCTCGATGAATCCCTGACGAGCAGGGAGTACATCAACACGAAGATCCGCGAGGTGCTCGACGAGGCGACCGACCCCTGGGGCATCAAGATCAACCGCGTCGAGGTCAAGAACATCGTTCCGCCGCGGGACATACAGACGGCCATGGAGAAGCAGATGCGCGCGGAGCGGGAACGCCGCGAGGCCATACTCAGGGCGGAGGGCGAGAAGAAGTCCGCCGTGCTGATCGCCGAGGGCAGCAAGCAGTCGAAGATACTGGAGGCCGAAGGTCAAAAGGCTGCGGTCATCCTCGCCGCCGAGGCCACGCGAGAAGCGCAGATCCGCGAGGCGGAAGGCCAGTCCCAGGCGATTTTGCTCGTGCAGAAGGCCACGGCGGACGGCATCAGGATGCTGGTGGAATCGAACCCGACGAACCCCGTCATAGCCATCAAGAGCCTCGACGCCTTCGCGAAGGCAGCCGACGGACAGGCGACGAAGATCATCATCCCCTCCGAGATACAAGGCTTGGCGGGCTTGGCGACCGCGGTGACGGAGCTCGTGAAGAGCGAGGGATAAAGAACGCGGCGGGCCGGGCGACGCGCTCTTCGCCCGGCCCGCCGTCCGTCCGCCGCACGGCCCGGCGTTTCGCCCTACGGCGTCGCGGAAGTGCCGTCCTCCAGAAGAATCGTTATGACGCCCAGCTCGCACCGGATGCTCTTGCCTCCGCCGGTGCCCGAGAGGGAGCGCCGGCCCCGGTACAGCTTGGGCGGTGTGATGTCGCAGGCACAGCCCGTTTCCGCGATCTTGGAAGCGGCGTTCCCGCTGATGATGTTCGCAATTTCTCGCAGGGCCGAATCGATCATTTCATCGAAATCATTGGCATTCACCATGGTCATGCTCTGCACGATGCGCAGGGCCGTCACCAGAGGGAACACGAATTCCGCAGCGCCGGGCCGGTCGCCGATCAGACCGACGCGCACGCTGATGTCGCTTATGCCGCCGATGACCGGCGCGCCCTCCTCGACGCGGAAGGGTATGTTCAGCATTTGGCCGAGCACTTCGCAGGCGCTGTCGGCGAAGAAACCCGCGAACTGCGCGGGTGTGGCTCTGTCCGCGATCTGCGGCACGCGCGCCGCGACCGCCCCCGTGATCTTTCCGTCCTCGCCCACCACGTGGTAGATCAGCCAGCCGATCAGCTTGCCCGCAAACTGTTGCACGATCTTGGTGTCGAACTTGCTTTCGTTCAGGCGCTTCTCATAGTCCAAGACCGTATCGACGAAATCGCTGTGCAGTTTTTTGTGGCGCACGAGGTCCGCATAGCCCAAATCGGCCTGCAAGGCCTCTTCATCGGCAAAGTGCTTGACCACGTAGTCCTTCAAGAATACGACGGCCCGCGCGCAGGCGTCCCGGCCTGCCTGCCCCTCCTTGCGTATGGCTTCCACGAGATCGTCGGACATCCGAAACAGCTCGCGGTGTTGCGCATCGATGAGATCGTTGCCGACGGCGTAAGAGTTTTTCCACATTCCCATTTGTAAATCCTTTCCATTTCACAGATCCCCGATTCGACGCCGCGCATTGTCCCGTGCGCCGCAAAGACAAAACGCGCCGATCGGCGCGTTCCGGTCGGGGGTTCGGATACTGTTTTCGGTTATCCGTCTTCGCTCTTGACATTCTATTCATTGCGAATGCGTATTAAATGAAAAACAGTACCAAGTGAATGATACCACAACGGTCAAGGCTTTACAATCCTCTTTGTGGCATCGTCTTTGTGGCATCGGCCTTCGCTTCTTGCGGCCCGTCTCCGGGCATCAACCCGTATCTGGAAAATAAGTGTAAAAAAGGGAATAAATAAAAATGATTTTTTTAAAATTTCCTATTGACACGTCCGCCGGGGCATGCTACAATGTACATAAGTTAGCTGAATCTAACCAAACGGTGGAGCGATTGCACCATTCGCCACGATCAGGCAGGGATTGCAAAGGCCGCCGGTGCCCAACCGGCAACCAAACTCACTCCTCAACAACACCACACAAACAACGCGTACTGCACGAACCGCAAAATCGCAAACCTTGCCAAGCGCTCCACCGTTCCCTTGCCGGCCGATTAGTCAAAACTAACCGGCCGGCAAGGGTCTGTTCGGAAAGAAATACGTTGTGAAAAAAACGGCGCACCGGGGACCGGCGCAGGGCCGGCGGAAGCCGGCGGAAAGGAACGGCATACGATGAGCAAAGCAGCGGTGATTTATTGGAGCGGCACGGGAAATACCGAAAAGATGGCGAACGCGGTGCTGGAGGGTCTGCGGGCAGCGGGCGCCGAAGCGGAGTTGTTCACCGTGGACAAAATCGCGCCCGCCGAAGCGGCCGGCTATGAAAGGTTGGCGCTCGGCTGCCCGTCGATGGGCGACGAAGTGCTGGAGGAATCCGAATTCGAGCCGTTTTTTGCGGAATTGGAGAAGAAGATAGCGGGCAAGCCGATCGCGCTGTTCGGCTCTTACGGATGGGGCGACGGCGAGTGGATGCGAAGCTGGAACGCGCGTTGCGGGGACAGAGGCGCCGCCTTGGTGACGGAGGGCCTGATCGTGAACGAAACGCCCGACGATGCGGCATTGGCCGACTGCAGGGACCTCGGGAAAAAGCTGGCGGAAGCCTGAACCCGGGCCGTTTGCGTTTTTCGGCAAACGCCGTCTGTCTACCGTTGTGCGGGACCGTCCGGCGAAGGGCGGTTCCGTTTTTTTTCCGCCCGCAACAGAAGGAAGGCGGCGAGAAGCGCGGCTGCGGCCAAGGCGAGCAGGATGCCCGCCGTCGCGGCCGGCGGCAGACCGAGGTCCTCCCGAAACACGCGGTAGCCCCCGGCCAGTCCGAACAGCATGAAGGCGGACGCCGAAACGAATTTGATCTTTCTCTCCGGGATTTTGCGGCGCAGAACGACGCCGGCCACGATGCCGATGCTGTCGGCGATCAGCATTCCCGCAGTCGTTCCCGCCAGCACGGCGAGCGGAGCGGCGGGGAGCTTCGCGGCCAGCGCGATGGTCGTAAGCTGCGTCTTGTCGCCCATTTCCGCGATGAAGAAAGCCGTGGCCACCGTGAGCACGGGGCCGAATTTCGAACTTCGCTTATCCTCGCCTTCGAGTCTGTCACCGCGAATCGTCCAGAGGCCGAAGAGGATGAAGGACAGGGAGGCGGCGGCCTGAATCCAGAACTGCGCGGATGCGAAGCGCGTGACCAGATGACCCGCGGCCACCGCGAGCGCATGGTTGATCGCGGTGGCCAGGAAAACGCCGGCCAACACCTGCGCGCTCCGGTACTTTGCGGCGAAAGCCATGGCCAAAAGCTGGGTTTTGTCCCCCATTTCCGCCAGCGTCACCGCCCCGGCCGATACAAAAAATGCGACAACAATCGAAGAATCCATCTGAAAAGCCCTCCCCGCGCGCGCCGTTTCGCGCGCCTCTGCAACGGGGAATAAAAAAGACTTTCGGCATGCTTTTCATACGAAAAACATGTCGAAAGTCTCGTTAACCGCACGGCTGCAAAGCCAGGCAAGGTGCGCCAGCATGTTGACTTTGCAAAAAAACTACTCCCCTTCAACTCCTTTGATGATACCGCGAAGTCCCGGGGTTGTCAAGCGAAATTTTTAACGCTTCGAGAATTGCGAAGCCCTTCTCGCCTTCTTCAAGCCGTATTTCTTTCTCTCCTTCATGCGCGGGTCCCGCGTGAGGAAGCCCGCCGATTTCAGGGGCGGCCTGTAGGTTTCGCGGTCCGCGACGCAGAGCGCACGGGCGATGCCGTGGCGAAGCGCGCCCGCCTGTCCCGTGAAACCGCCGCCCTTGACGGTGGCGACCACATCAAACTTTCCTTCCGCGCCCGCGACCTCAAAGGGCGTTCGGACGGCTTTCTTCAGGATCTCCATACCGAAGTAATCGTCAATCGATTTTTTGTTGATGGTGATACTGCCTTTGCCGGGGATCAACCTGACTCTGGCGACGGCCGACTTTCTTCTTCCCGTACCCGCGTATTGCAATTTGGCCATTGTCTAATCCTCCCCTCTCAAAAATTCCAAGCCTCGGGCTTCTGCGCGGCGTGCCTGTGGTTCGGCCCCGCATAGACCTTCAGCTTTTTGTACATCTGCCTGCCGAGCTTGCCGTTCGGCATCATGCCCTTGACGGCGTGCCGGATGATCTCCTCCGGGCGCCGCGCGAGCAGCTTTTCAAATGTGATTTCCCGCAGTCCGCCCGGGAAACCCGTGTGCCGTTTGTAGATCTTCTCTTTCCGCTTCTTGCCCGTCACCGCAACCTTTTCCGCGTTGACGATGATCACGTAGTCGCCCGTGTCGACAAAGGGTGTGAAGATGGGTTTTTTCTTGCCTCTCAGGATGGAAGCGACCTCGGATGCGAGCCGGCCGAGGGTTCGGCCTTCGGCGTCGATGAGATACCACTTCCGTTCAATTTCCCGAGGTTTCGCTACATAGGACTTCACGTTCATGATACGCATAACCTCCCTGTGGGCCCGTTCGGAAACAAGTTGCGCCGGATTTGCAAACGGCTCCCGAAAAGACTCTACCTACTGAAATCGGCGGACGCGCCTTTTTTCTCCCGCCGCGCGGGAAACAGAGCTTCGTTCGACGATTGCGTTCGGTACGATAACGATTGGGCCGCGGCCGGACACCCGACCTGCACCCCGCGCGTCCCCGCCGTCTGCGGGGATGGGCGCGCGCATAAAAAATTGTAATACATTGCCGGGGCAAAGTCAAGGACTATTTGCGTTCAAGAACAAGAATAATATGTAATTTATAGCATATATATCCTTATTGCCCTACATAAACCTTAGGCAGGCGCTGCCCGAAGCCGCAGAGCACCTCGTAGTTGATCACGCCGGCCTTTTCGCCGATTTCCTCCGCCGAAACGCGATGCCCGCCCTGAGCGCCCAGGACGACCGCCTCGTCCCCGAGCGCCGCGCCGGGTATGTCCGTCACGTCGATCATGCACTGGTCCATGCAGATCGTGCCCACGATCGGCGCGTAAGCTCCGCGCACGAGGACGCGCCCCTTGCCCGTGAGGGAGCGCGGGAGCCCGTCGGCGTAGCCGAGCGCGAGCGTGCCGATGCGGCTTTCCCTGCGCGTCGTGAAGGTGCGGCCGTAGCTGACGGAGGTGCCGCAGGGCACCGTTTTCAGGAATGTGATCCTGGCCTTGACGGACAGGACGGGTTGCAACGGAAAATCCTCCGCGTTTGACCACGCGGAAGGGTAGCAGCCGTAGAGCATGATTCCGGGGCGCACGGCATCCAGATGCGTTTCGGGCAGGTCCATGACGGCCGCGCTGTTTGCGTGCGTGCGCAGGCCCGGATCCACGCCCGACGCTTTGAGCCGTTCGCAGAATCGGTCGAAGCGTTCCGCCTGTTCGCGGGCGTAGCCCTTGTCCCGTTCGTCCGCCGTGGCGAAGTGGCCGAATATCCCCTGCAAGCGCAGGCCGGGGAGGCTGTGGATGCGCACGGTTTCGGCGACGCCGCTTTCGTCGGCCGGTACGCCGATGCGCCCCATGCCCGTATCCACGGCCACGAATACGTTCTTTCGCAGGCCGGCGGCTTCTGCGGCCCGCGCGATGGCGCGGGCGTTTTCGTAGGAAGCCGTGACGGGGGTGATGTCGTATTCCGCCAAGGTGCCGCAACAGTCGTCCGGAGTCAGGCCCAGTATGAGGACGGGGCAGGTGAAGCCCGCTTCCCGCAGGGCGACGGCTTCCTGCAGCGTGCCTGCGGCCAGCGTGTCCGCGCCGTTCTCCAGCAGAACCCTCGAAACGGGCACGGCGCCGTGCCCGTAGGCGTCGGCCTTGACGACGGCGATGACGCGGCCGGTTCCGACGCTTTTCTTTACGAGCCGCATATTAAAAGCGAGCTTGCGCAGGTCCACCTCGGCCCAAGCCCATCGTAAGGTTTTTGAAAACATGGAAATCCCTTTTCCCAAGCGACGCCGCCCGCATGCCTGCGGGACGGTTTATACCGATTCGCTCTTTGTCATTCTATGCATTGCGAATCAGCATTATGCCCGCGGGTGCGAGCCGTCGTAAACGTCCTTGATGCGGTTTCTGGAAACGCACAGGTAGACCTGCGTGGCCGTCGGGTCCTCATGGCCCAGAAGCTCCTGCAGCGATTTCAGATCGGCGCCGTTTTGCACCATGTGCACGGCGAAGGAATTGCGCAGTATCTGCGGCGTGATCGACCGTTCGATGCCCGCTTCCGCCGCGTATTCGCGGATCAGCCTCCACATGCCCTGTCGCGTCATGCGCTCGCCGGAATAGTTCAGGAAGAGCGCCTTGTCCTTTGCCATCCTTCCCCTGAGCAACTTGGCCCTTCCCTCGAATATATAGGCTTCGAGGGCGGCGCGCGCGGGGCGGCCGAGGGGGATGATGCGCGCCTTTCCGTGTTCGCCCGTGCAGGTGACGAAGCCCATCCGCAGGTTGATGTGCTCCGTGTCGGCCTCCACCGCCTCGCTGACGCGCAGACCCGTCGCGTACAGGAGCTCCAAAATCGCGCGGTCGCGAACGCCCTTTGCGCTGTCGTCCGGCCGGCTGAGCAGGGCTTCCACCTCCTCGATGCTCAGGTATTCTATGTCTTTCTTCGCGATTCGCGGCAGCTTCATTTCGGCGGAGGGGTTTTCCGTGCAGTATCCCGCAGAGAACAGGTATCTGTAGAATGCGCGGATCGACGCCATCTTCCGGCTGACGGTCGCGGCGGATCTGCCGCCGTGCTTCAGATGCAGGAGGTAGGCGGCGATGTCGGCCCGCACCGCGTCGGCCGGCGCGGGAACGCCCCGTTCGGACAAAAATGCGGAGAGCTCGTCCACATCCCGCACATAGGCGTCCACGGAGCCGGCGGCGAGTTTTTTTGTCGTGCACAGGTATTCCCTGAAACGCGCGCTGTAAGAAACGGCATCGCTCTCGGGGAAATCGGCCCTGCGAATGTCCGCCGGTTCCGGCGCGGCGGGTTTTGCAAGCGGTTCCGGCGCCGCGGCGTTTCCCGCATCCGCCGCCGCGATCTCTTCATGCGCAGGGGGCGTTGCATCGCCTCGATCGTCGTTCGCAGCTGCGATGTCCGCCGTCGCGTCGTCCGCCGCCGCGTCATCCGGGACTGCGTCGTCCGAGATCGCGCCGTCCGGGGAGCCGGGATCGTCTTGGCGTTTGGAATCCTTCTGTTTGCGGGGATCGTCGACGATTCGCAGGTATTTCTTAAAGTTTTCGTTGTAGGGAATGATTTTTCTCATAAGAGGATACCTTCCGAATCCGGCATCGGTCCGGCGCATTCCGCAGACGCCGCCGGCGCTTCTGCCGTCCGCCGCAGTTTCACCGCCCGCGGGCGGCGCTACAGCGTTCCGGCCAATTGCCGCAGCTTCACCGCCTGAACCGCGATGATCGTCTTGGCGTCCTCGATCTCGCCGTTCGCGATCATCGCGAGCAGTTCGTCGGGTGTGTGCGCGCAGTTGTCTATGGCCTCGTTTTCGTCGAAATCCGTTTCGCCGGGCGTGAGGTCCGTCGCCAGATACAGATGCAGCTTCTCGGTCGAGTAGCCGATGGAGGTGTAGAAAGCCATCAGGTGTTCGAGCCGCGCGGCCGTGTAGCCGGTTTCCTCCTTGAGTTCCCGCATCGCGACGGCGCGCAGGTCCGTTTCGCCGTGCTCCGTCTTGCCGGCGGGCGCTTCGAGCATGGCCGCCTCCGCGGATTTGCGGAACTGCCGGACCATGAGCATCTTGCCGTCGTTCGTGAGGGCCGCGACGGCGACGCCGCCGTTGTGCTCGACGATTTCGCGGTACGAGGTTCTGCCGTCCCGCACCGTCACCTTGTCGCGCCGCAGGTTTATGATGGCGCCTTCGTAGATGCGCTCGGATGACAGGGTGTTTTCTTCTACTATCATGTTTTGTCGTTTGCCTTTCATGCGAATTTCGCCGCGATTGGCCTGCGGCCGATGGCTCGCGGCGACCGGTGCCCTTACTTGGCGAGGCGCTTCGATTTCTCGATGCACGCCCGCATCGCTTCCGCTATATTGTCCTCGAATCCGTTGCGCAGCAGGACGTTCACCGCTTCGATCGTGGTGCCGCCCGGGGAGCAGACGTTTTGGCGCAGGGTGAGGGGATCGACGCCGGTTTCGAGCACCATCTTCGCCGCGCCGAGGACGGCCTGCGCCGCAAATACCCGCGCCTGCACCGCGTCCATGCCTTCCTCCGCCGCGCATTTCGCGAGGGCGTCGATGAATATGTACGCGTAGGCCGGGCTGCTGCCCGACACGCCCGTCACCGTGTGCATCAGGGCCTCGTCCACGGGCTCCGCCCTGCCGACGGATGCGAATATGCCGAGCGCCCGCTCGAATTCCGCGTCGCGCACGTGCTTATTCCTGCTGACGGCGGTCATGCCGGCCCCGACCATGGCGGGCGTGTTCGGCATGATTCGGATGATTTTGGCGTTTCCTCCAAGAAAACCCTCTATGTGCGCGATGCTGACGCCGGCCGCCATCGAGATCAATAGCCGCTCGCCCAAGGGCGCTGCGGCGAGCTCGGGCAGGACTTCTTCGAAGTTGTTCGGTTTCACGGCGAGGACGATCGCGTCCGACAGGCCCGCGAGCGCCGCGATGCTCTGCGCTGCGGTCACGCCGGTTTCTGCCGCGAAGGCCGACAGCTTTTCCGCGTCCCGGTCGAAGACCGTCACGGATTTCGCGCCGCCCGCGCCGGAGGCGATGTAGCCTTTGATGATGGCGCCGCCCATGTTGCCGGCGCCGATGAATCCGAGTTTCAAGTGCGTTCTCCTTGCCTATAAATGCGGCCGAGGGCGCGGGTCCCGCGTCATCTGCCGGACATGATGTCGAAGCCGAGGAAGGTGGTGGCGTTCGTTTCGCGCTCGTTCGCGACGTTCACGATGATGTCCTCCACGCGGCCGTTCATGATGATGGTGGGGATGTTGTGCTTGCCGGTTTCCTTCGCGGCGGAGATCTTCGTCATGATGCCGCCCGTGCCGAAGGAACTCTTCTCCCCGACTTCTATGCTGCCGACGAGCGTGGTCAGGTCGTACACCTCGCGGATCAGGCGCGCATTGCCGTGCTCCTTGGGCGATTTGTCGTAGAGTCCGTCGATGTCGCTGAGCAGTATCAACAGGTCCGCGTTCCACAGCACGGCCGTGTGCGCGGCCAGCATGTCGTTGTCGCCGATCTTGATTTCATCGACGCTCACGCTGTCGTTTTCGTTGATGATGGGCACGACCCCCTCGTCCACGAGCGTGAACAGCGTGTTGCGTATGTTCAGATTGCGGTTGCAGTCGCGAAAATCCTCCGCCGTCAACAGCATCTGGGCCACGATGACGCCGTGCGCTTGCAGGTACTCCTTGTAAGCCTGCATCAACTCGACCTGCCCGATGGCGCAGAGGGCCTGCTTGTAGTTGATGTCGTCGCGGCGATCCCATTTGTTGATGGCGCCGACGCCGCAGATGCCGGCCCCGGAGGAAACGAGGATCACCTGCTTGCCGGCGTTTTTCAAGTGACAGATCTGGTCCGTGATGTTTTTCAGCGTGCGCCGGTTCACGGATCCGGTTTCGTCGGACAGCACGCTGCTGCCGATTTTGATCACGATCTTCTTGCTGATCTGTAACAGTTCCGCTGATTTCTCCATATATTCATTCCTGTAATTTCAATTATTTATATTTAAATCCAAATTATCGTCGTTCGATCCGGAATCACCGCCCTATACCCTGAGCTTTGCCGCCTCCGATATGCGGTCGCGATTCGCTTCGAGAATCGGTTCTATGCGGTCCCGTATGAATTCCTCCGTCTGCTCCGCAGACCTGCCGATGTAATCCGCGGGCGAGAGCAGGCGTTCGATCTCGTTCTCGGAGAGGCGGAACGCGGGATCGGCGGCGATGCGCTCGAGCAGGTCGTTCGGCAAGCCTTCGTCCTTGACCGCCGCGCCGGCTTCCATGGCGTGCCGCCGGATTTTCTCGTGCAAGGTCTGCCGGTCGCCGCCCCGCTTCACGGCCTCCATGAGGATGTTTTCCGTCGCGATGAAGGGCAGTTCGCTCATGATGCGACTTTGGATCACGCGTTCGCGGACGACCAGTCCCTCGCAGATGTTTCTGCATATGTCGAGGATCGCGTCCGCTCCCATGAAGCTCTGCGGTATGTAGAGCCTGCGGCCCGCCGAATCGTCCAGCGTCCGCTCGAACCACTGCGCGGCGGCGGTGTCCGCGGCCGCCGAAGCCGTCCGGATCACGAAGCGCGCGAGCGAGGCGACCCGCTCGCTGCGCATGGGGTTGCGCTTGTAGGCCATGGCGGACGAGCCGATTTGATCCTTCTCGAAGGGTTCCTCTACCTCCTTCAGGTGCTGCAGCAGCCGGATGTCGTTCGTCATCTTGTGGGCGCTCTGCGCGATGCCCGACAGGAGGTCCAGTACGTGCGCGTCGATCTTCCGCGAGTAGGTTTGGCCCGACAGCGGCACGGTGCTCTGCACGCCCATCTTCGCGGCCACGAGCGCTTCCAGCTTCTTTACCTTCTCTCCGTCGCCGTCGAAGAGCTCCAAAAAGCTCGCCTGCGTTCCCGTTGTGCCCTTGACCCCGAGCAGGGGCAGCAGGCTCTGCCTGTGCGTGACGTCCATGTAGTCGAAATAGAAGTCCTGCAGCCACAGCGCGGCCCGCTTGCCGACCGTCGTGAGCTGTGCGGCCTGAAAATGCGTGAATCCGAGCGTCGGCAGGCGTCTGTGGCGCAGGGCGAAGCGCGAGAGGGCCTCCATGAGGCCGAGGAGCTTGCGCCGCAGCAGTTCGAGGGCCTCGCGCATCACGAGGATGTCCGTGTTGTCGCCCACGTAGGCGCTCGTCGCGCCCAGATGTATGATGGGCTTGGCCTTGGGACATTGCAGACC
>JAISNR010000160.1 GCA_031276135.1 Eubacteriales Family XIII. Incertae Sedis bacterium
GCGAAGGTGGAGGTGGAGTCGCACGGGGGAAGCATCGCCGCGCGGAGCGACGAGGGAAAGGGCATGGGCATCTACATCACGCTGCCCGCCGCGCCGGCCCTGCCCCTCGCGCCCGCCGAGAGAAAGACGGGCTGATTCGGCGGGCGTTGACCGCCCGCATGTCCCGAAACCGCCCTCGGGCGACAGCGTCCCGCCTGCCCCGGGCGGCCCTTTACCAAATCTTTAGAGAATACATATGCGGATTTCCTTGTTTTTTGCAACTTTTTTAAATATAATACTATCTGCACGATAAAATACATACTGGCGTTTGCGGCGGCCCGGGGGCCGCGATGGAGGCAAAAATGGAAAACGAGCAATTGCTGCCATTTGAAAGAAACCGTTTCTATGTGGGAAAGCTGCTGACCTCATCGGATTTTCTCGCGGAACAGATCTATCTGAACAACAAACGGCGCTTTTTGAACAGCATGATGTTCGGCAGCGGCGTCGTGCGCGGCCTCGGCGTCTACAACCTCGACGACCTTTCCGTGATCGTGGAATCGGGCATGGCGATCGACGGGTCGGGCCGGGAGATCGTCGTGGAGAGCGCGGTGATCCGGAAGCTGTCGGCGCTGGAGGGCTTTGAATCGATCAGCGGGGATCGCGCGATGCTGATGCTGCGCTACCGCGAGGAGCCCATTCATCCCACGTACTCCATCGCAAAGCGGGAGCGGTCGAGCGCTGAGTACGAGATGAACCGCATACGGGAGGGCTGGGAGCTCTTCCTCAGCGAACAGGCGCCGCAGGACGCGCGGCCCGACACCGAATTTCTGAGCAAATCCACGCTGTACGCGGACAGCGATTACGAGATAGAGGTCGCCATACCCGGAAACGTGAGCTGCGGCGAGCGCGTCAAGCTCTCCCTGTTCGCCAAGCGGCTTTCGGAATCTCCCAAGCGGCTCTCGCTCGACTGCACGATCCACACGCCGGCCTTCACGGACGAGAACGGCGACCACGAGCTGCCCGTCAAATTCGACGACATCATGCCGGAGCAGGGCGCCGCGCTGCGTTATGATTTCTTCCTCGACGCGCGGAATGAACCCGCGCCCGAATCCTTCTTGCTGGCGAAGGCCGCGTCGGTCCGCGTCAGGGTGGACGGGGAGAACCGGCTGCCCGACGGCGACCTGACGCTCAAGGTGAACGTCGTGGACATCCCGCTCTACGAGCTGATCGGGCGCGAGGTCGGGCGCGTGAACCTCGAAACGGCGCTCGACGCCGGGGACGCGAACACGGTATGCCTGGCGGAGCTCTCGCTGCAGAGGAGCAAGACCGATTACATCGTGGAGAAGATCGAGGACCGCAGGACATACATCCGGACGATGGCGTCGGAGGCGATGCGCCGCGAATACGCGTCCTACTTCGAACGCGCGCAGGCCGCCGTGCGAAGCGGCGGCGAAATGCCCGCAGCGCCGGATTTCGACAGGGCGGTCCTTCGGGAACCGCTGTACGCCACGGGCTTGTGCGAGATTCCGCTCGGCGCCAATCCGCGCAAGGGCGAGGTGTTCTGCTCGGACGAGATCATGCACGGCCTCGGCGAGGGCAACATCCACGTCGATGTCGGCTTCGAGTACATCGCCGAGGACGGCCGGAGCACGTCCGTGGAGCGGCATACGATCTACGGCGATCCCGAGCTGTTCGAGCGGGAGAATCCGCAGGTCGCCTACGCGACGACCGCGGTCAAGGTCTACGCGGAACGCGGCAGCTTCATCATAGCCGCCGCCCTCACGAAGCCGACGAACTACGCCGTGATCTCCCTGCGCTGGGTGGCCGTGAAACTGCCCGGCGGCGCGGGACAGCTGCCGCGAAAGACGGCGGGCCTCAGCATATCGGCGCTGACGCCGACGGTTGTGCTCGGCATGCGGGAAACCCACTATTTCGCGGTCAGCTTCAAGAATATGGAGCCCTGCACGCTGTCTTACGAGCTTACGGAGCGGAATTCGGGCGAGATATCCGCCGACGGCGTGTACACGGCGCCGTCCAAGGAAGGCGTCTACGAGATCCGGATTTCCTGCGCGGATATGCCGACGGTCAGCACATACGCGTATGCGGTCGTCAAGAAGGATCCCTTCAAGGAGGGGGAAGGCGAGACGGACGCGTAAGCTTGTTCGGGCGGAAACGGCAGCGGAGGTTTGAGGTATGATTTTTTACGCCGGCGACATGGTTTTGGAGCCCGTGCGCGACGTGTTCAACGGACCGAAAAACAGCGTTTTGATATGCAGGGATCTGAGATCGCCCGTCGGCGCGCATTATACGCTGCTCGCGGTCAGGGACAGGATTCTCGCGAAACGCCTGATTTCGATCTTTGAGAATTCGGAACGCGTATTGCCGGAGGGCGCATCGCCCTATGTGGCGTGCTTCACGCAAAACGAGTTGCTGTGCTATCTGTTCGAATACCGCGAGGAACGCAAGATCGGTCTGTTCGCGCCCGGGCAGATCAATTCGGCGAAGGCATGGGAGTCCGTATGCGTCAATCTGGTGCTGGAGTGCCTGTCCTCCTCGATTCCCTTTCCCCTGCTGGCTCTGTCGCTGGAGCCCGACAACGTGCATTTGGAGAAGGACGGCGCGATCTTCTTCACGCACTACTACGATCTGACCCGACTTTCGGAGGAGGCCGACGAATCGGTCTGTGCGCGCAGGTGCGTCGAGCTCATGCTGTCGCTCTTGGAAACGCGCGGGCGTCTGAAGAGCGCGGAGCTGATGCGCAAGAAGCTCGCGAAGAACGCGTTTCGCAGTCTGCCGGAGCTCTATCGGGACATCAAGGTCACGGAGCTTCCGGAGAAGAAGAAGCTCACGGCGCACGTCAAAGGGATGTGGCGGCGCAACAGGGACAGGCTCTTTACGGCCTTGCTCGTCGCCTGCGTGATCGTCGCGATCTTTGCGGTCATCGTCCTGCTCTCGCAGCTGATCTTCGGCAATATACCGATACTCCGCATCTTTGAGAGATGCTTTGACGTGATAGGCCTGCGCTCTTTGCGCTGAGCCCCGGCACCCCTGCCGGCGCGCATTTGTGGTAAAATATGGAAAAAGGATTGAAACATGCGTAGGATGATCCTCTTCGCGGGCATGCTCATCGTTTTGTTCGCCGCTTTCGTTCTGTTGAATCCATGGACGGCGCCGTCGCTTGATGGGGTCGAGCCGCGCATTGCGGCCGTACCGGACGGAAGCGCGTATTACTTCACGGAGAATCGGACGGACGGCGCCCGCATCATCGGAACGGACGCGGCGGGACGGATTCTCACCGTGCATCGCGAAAAGGCCGATGCGGCGGGCAGGCGGGTCGTCATCACGGACATCACCTTTTGGAACGGCGGCCTGTGGTTCGTGCGCGACGCGGGAGATGTGGGCGCTTCGCGCGCGGACAGGCGGGATATCTGCCGCATGGACGCGCACACGGGCACCGTGGAAACCGTGTTCCCCCGCATGGCGGTGGACGCCGCGCTTCCCGCCCGCCTCGGCTTGGGCGAAGAGGGGCTCTTCCTCGCGCTTCGCGCGGCGGACGGAGGCAGCGCTTCCGTATACACGCTGCCCTATTCGCGCGACGAAAGCGGAAGCGCGGACGCGGAAAAGCCCGTCGTCGGCAACGCGCGGCTGGCCTTGACAGCGGAGGCCCCGGAGGGCGCGCGCATCCTGTCCGCCGTTTCCGACGGGCGGTATCTGTATTGCTCCGCGTCCGACGGGAACGTGCTCGCCTTTTCGGGCGGCGGCTCGAAGTCCGTGTTCACGGGCGGTTTGCCGCTGGCCCTTTCGTCCGCGAACGGCGGTCTGTTCTTCGCGGACGCCGCTTCGAACGCGGTCTGCTTCGAGAAGGATGGCGCGTCCTATCGAAAGGAACTGCCCTCCGAAGCGCCTTACGTCCTCGCGGGCGCGGCGCTCGAGGATATGCGCTTCGCCGTCCTCGTTTCGGCGGAGGACGGAAGCAGCGCCTTGGTGACCTATGACGGCGCCGATTTCGGCGATCCCGTCCGATTCGCTTTCAATCCGACGGTCAACCTGCGCTTCGCTCTGCCCATGGCGCGGACGCCGGCCGGCATCGCCGTTTTCGCGGCCCTCCTGTTCCTGTTCTGTTTCGGCGTCTGCATCCTCGCGCGCACGCTCTTCCTGCGCATCATCGCTCTGCAGTTCTGCCTCGTCACGCTCATCGTTTCCGTCGCCGTGGGCACGGGCTATTTCGTCGAGCAGAACGGTTCCGTGGGCAAGCTGCCGGAGGACGCCGCACTCCTCGCCGCGCTGCGCGCCGAGGAATTCGCCGCCATGGCGTCCGCCGCTTTGTCATCCCAGTCGACGGATGCGCCGGCGCCGCAATCCGCCGTGCTCGGCGCACAGCTCGCCGACACGTCCGAAAGCCTGCTCAACGCGCGCAGTGAGGATGTCACGGTCGTTTCGTCCCCCGATTTGCCCTTCGGACTCGCCGCCGCGAAGGGCTTCGGCCCGGAGGCGGCGGCGCTCGCGCGCGCGGCGGCGGAAACGGGCGAGCCGCAGTCCGGCTTCGGCCGGACGCGGGGGCGCGATACGCTGTTCGCGGCGGCGCCCGTCGGCGCGTCGCGCATCCTTCTGCTCTCCGCCGACGCCTCGCACGTGGAATACGCCCTCGCGCGCACGTTCTTCTCGCTGCTTCGCGTCTGCGCCCTGCCCGGCTTCGGCGCCCTGCTCCTGTGCGCGTGCCTGACCGCGGCGTGGATGTGGCCGCTGTTGCGTCTGCCCAAGCAGATGAGCGACATCGTGGCGAAGCGCATCTGGGACGAACGGACGCGGTTCGGCTTCGGGGAAGTCGGGAACATCCAGCGGGCCGTGCAGGAGATCTGCCTCTCCCTCTCGATCCGCGAATACGAGATGTCCGTCGCCATGAAGAATTACAGGCGATTCATGCCGCAGGACCTCGACATCCTGCTCGAGCGCGCGAATCTGATGGAGATCGAGTACGGCGACGTCGCGTGCGGCGAAGCCGATTTCGGCCTGATCACGACCGTGCTGAAGGGATCCAAACGCTTCGGCGCGAACCAGCATCGCTTTCTGGACTTCGTGTTCGCCGCCTTCCGCAGCATCTACGCGGCGGCGGCCGGAAACGCCATATTCCTGCGCACGGGTTTTTCGCTGACGGGTTTCACGCTGCTGTTTCGCAACGGAAGCGCGGACGGCGTGCGCATGGGCATACGGCTCGCGACCGAGGCGGTCGAAACGCCGGAGGGCGTTCCCAAGCCGGAATTCCTGCTGGTTCTGCACCGGACGGACTACGAATACGGCGTGACGGGCTGCGACGCGCGGGCCATCACCTTTCTGTCGTCCTACGAGCTGGGCCTGCTCGCGAAGGTGTCGCCGAAGCTTTCGACGCTCGGCGTCAAGCTTCTCATCACGGAACGGTGCGGAAAGGGACTCTCCGACGCCGTATCCACGCGTTACATAGGCTATATCACGTCCTCGGACGAGCAGCACAACATCAAGCTCTACGAGGTGCTCGACGTATACAGGGAAAGCGCGAAGTCGCTGCGGAAGCAGTACAACGAGAAGTTTCAGGAGGCCATACGGCTCTACTACAAAAATGACTTCTACCTCGCGCGCAACATATTTTCGGAGATCTTCAAGAACTGTCCCGACGACGGCGTGGCGAAATGGTACATCTTCGCCTGCGAACGCCTGTTCAACCGCACGGATTTTTCGACGATCAACTACAGCATATTCGGAGCGGAATAACGCGGGAAGCGCGCGGAACGCGGGCCCCGGGCGGAACGCGCGAAGACAAGGAAGAAAGCGGAAAAGGAGGATCTGCGTCCCATGAACCAAATGTGGAACGTATTGTTTGGAGCCATGCGCGCACGTGTGGCGTCGGTCTGGACGAAGCTGCGGCTCATGCTCAGCCCCACGTTCTGGTCAACGCGCGGCGTCACGGTGTTGCGCAGATTCTTCGCCCGTCTGCTCGACGTGCGGCCGCGGGACAAACGGGATTATTATTCCGTCCTGAACTGGCTCGTCAGCAAGCGTCTGGCTTTCGCGCTCGTGGTGGCGCTCGGCGTGGTGAGCCTGTGGTACGTGCTTTCCGTGTCGCCTCTGACCCTGCGCATCGGCTCGGCCGGCGACGCGACGCCGACCTATCGCTACAGCTCCTTCGCCCTGAAGTTCCACAAGGGCGACGCGCGCATCCTCGACGCGGACAGCCGGGAAGCCTATGTGGGCGCGGTCAGCGAAGGGCGCGCCAACGGGCAGGGCAAGCTGTTCGACGAGAACGGGGCGCAGATGTATGCCGGCGCGTTCAAGGACAGCATGTACGAGGGGCAGGGCGAGGCCTACTATCCGAGCGGCGCGGTCCGGTACAAGGGCGCGTTCTCCCGCAACCTGTTCCATGGCACGGGTTCGTATTACAGGCCGGAGGGTACGCTGGAATACGACGGCGAATACGTGAACGGCGTCCGGCAGGGCGCGGGCTCGCTCTACGACGTCGGCGGCAACCGGATCTTTTCGGGCCACATGCGAAAGAATCGCATCGTCTACGAGGAATTTGTCGGAAAGACCGCAATCGAGGCGGCGGAGATGTACATGGGCCGCAGCGTCACATACGCGGACGACGACGTGTACTGCGCGGACATGCGCGAGATCGGCGCGATGTACGCGGCGCAGAGCGGGGCGGATTCCGTGGATGAGGAATGGCAGATCGAGAGGGTCTATGTCTTTTCCGACACCATACTGCTCGGCGGCAAGGACCTGCGGTCGATCGACGAGATCGCCGCCGCGCTCGGCGAGCCGACCTATTTCGGGGAAACCTGGGCGACGCTGTCCGACGCCGCGGCCGCGAACCTGTCCGGCCGGGACGAAGCGGAACCCATCGACATAGAGCTCCGGCGGGATTTTGAGGATGCGTACACGGTGCTCTCCTACGACGAGAATTGCCAAATGTACATATATGTCTTTGAAAACGACGGATTCGTGTACACGTTCTACTGCGAAAACAGCACTTCCGAAGGGTTTTTCATGTACAGCGCGGAATAAGACACAGGGCCGACCCGTCGGCCCGGCGATAAAGTCATAGTTGCGAAAGGAGGAATGCGAAGTGAATAAGTTCGGAATGAACAAGCATTTGTGCACGGCGACCTGCGCCGCGCTCTGCGCCGTCCTTTTCGCGTTCGCCTTCCTCCCCGCGCGCGCGGTCGCGTTCACGGCGCCCAAGCTCTTCGTCCTCGAACAGGCGCAAAACCTCGGCGTGGCCGCCAGCACGGCCATCCGCAAGAAGACGAGCGACATCGCCCTGAAGGGCATCAAATACAACGAGGCGGTCGAGGGCGCGCGCGCCAAGGCGAAGAACATGTCCACGTTCCGCTGGTCGCCGCTGTTCAAGTTCAAGTTCCCGGAGAAGTTCGACCTCACGATCGATTACGACCTCACCGTGAAGCCGCTCACGCTCCAGATCGAGATCACGACGCTCAAGCACGAGAAGGCGGATCTGGTCTATGAAGCCAAGCGAAATGTCGCCAAGCTGTTCACAAAGGTATACATCGATCAGGAAACCGTCGCTTTCATCCAAGGCAAGCTCGCCGCCGCCGAAGCCGACCTGCGCCGCAACGAGGCGCGGCTGATCCTCGGCACGGCCAAAAAGGCGGATGTGGATCGCCTCACGAAGTCCGTCGAAGCGCTGCGGGCCTCCCTGTCGCTCGCCATGCGCACCTTCGAAACCGACAAGAAGGAGCTTTCCGATCTGATCGGACTCGACGTCACGACGGGCTATGCCTTCAAAAGCCCGCTGAAAACCGTGAACATAACGCGCGAACAACTGGCCTCGCTGCTGGCGTTCACGCTGGAGAACGATCACGTGTACTACGCCGCGCGCATGGCGGAGGCCGTGACGCGCATCAATCTGGACAGCTACGAGCGGATCTTCCGCAATCACTACGGCGGCAGGGTCAACGCGATTTCGGCCTATCTGAACCAGGCGCGCAACGGGAACGACATCGACACCTCATCCTTCCAGATGGCCTATTCCGCCATGCTCTCCGGCATGGACAGCCCTTGGTACGGGAGGAAGCGCATCCTGTTCTTCTCCTTCCCGCGCGAATGGCTCAAGGGTTCCGTGGACGGCACGCGCTACGTCGAGGACGAGATGTACGCGCTCTACACGGCCGCGCTCGATTACCTCTCCGCGCGCAAGGACAAGGAGATCGCGGAGCGCGACCTTCGCAAGCAGGTGGCGTCCTCCTACGAGGCGCTCATCACGGCGAAGAACGCCGCGGATGCGCTCATCGCTTCCGTCGCGCAGACGAAGAAGGAGCTGAGCCGTCTGCTGGAGCTGAACAGGCGCGGCGCGGCGGATTTCTCCGAGGTTGCTGACAAACAGGCGGACTATCAGGAGATGCAGACGGAGGCGGTCGAAGCGCTTGCGGCTTACAACGAACTGATCTTCGATTTTGACAGGCTGACCTGCGGCGCCGTCACAAAGCTCATGGCCGGGGCGGGCCTCGAAACGGATGCGGGCATGAGCGGCATCAGCCGCGTGGACATGCCCACCTACCACATCTACTCCGACGTGGCCGATACGGTGTTCGTATTCGGCGTGCGGATCCCGGACGACTATGAGCCCGAGATCGACGCGTTCGAGATTTGGTACGGCGATGTGCGGATCGGCGAGCGCACGCCGATCGAGAAGGAGCTCCGGCATCTCACCCTCGATTACGGGGAGAGCAACCGCCTGACGGTGCGCTTGTACAACGGGGAGGATTATGTCGATGAATGCGAGATCGACACGACGGTGCCGAGCGATGTGCTGAAGTTGCGCGGCGGTGTGCCGGAGACCCCGCAGGAGCAGGTCGTGGGCACATACGCGATCGAAACCAACCGGGCGGCCGGAACGGTCACGCTCACGCTCGGCATGAACGCCGGAAACGAGGCCGCGTTCTACCGCATATCCGCAGGGGGGGAACCGCTCCTGAGTCCGGATCTCATTCCGATGGAAACGCCGTTCAAATATCTGTCGCTCTTGTCGCTCGACATCGCAGAAGCGCGCGCGGAGCTGTTCGACGGTGCGCGAAGGCCGCTCTACACAGCGCGCTTCGATCCGAGTTCGATGAGCCTGCGCGTTTCGGCGGAGTAAGCGCGATGAAAGGAGAGAGGACCTTGTCGAAATACAGGAAAACAGCAATGCTCGCGGTCCCGCTTGTCCTCGTGCTCACGATGGGGATTCTGCTTTCGAGCGCCGTCTGGGACGAGAGTTCGGCCGTGCACATAGACCCGACCGGCATAGAGAATTCGACGCTGATCATCGGTACGCATCTGATCCACATCAGCGCGCTGACGGATACGCTCTACAGTACGGCGCAGGCTTCCGCCAACGATTCGGGTCAGGGGAACACCTACTACAAGAGCGAGCTCGCGAGCGGCGTGTGGTTCGACATCACGACGGCGAGAACGCTCGCGGACATCACGACGGACGGGGTTCCCGTCGCGAACGACGTGATCGCCGCGCTCTTCCTCACGCACCACACGAAGTCCGACGGAATCACCTACGATCTGCGCACGAACAGGCCGGTCAGCATATTCGACCTGTATTCGCCCTACGAGCTGGAATCCATGGAAGAGCTCTTCCCGCTGAAAACGGAGTACGATTCGATGCGCGAACTGAAGAGCGAAAGCGCGACGGGCAAACGCTACATCGACATGGTCGCCGCTTTCTTTCAGACAAACGTGCGCACGGATGCCACGAACGACGCCGACGTCGCCCTCGGCGCCCTGCAGGCCTATTACAATGTGCTCGCGGCAAACGACGGCGGGGCGGCGGAGATGGAGGCCGTGCTCGGCGTGATGGACGCCGTGGACGCGGCGCGCCGCGCCGAGGTCCTCGGGATCGTGGATGCGGCGCTGGAGTCCCTTTCGATCGAATTGCAGCGCGTCGTAGATGTCCCTGCGGACGAGGAGGACGAGGACGACGAAGGGGAGCAGGGCAGCAGCGCGGACGCCAATCTGCAAAGCGCGGCCGGTGACAGCCTGTCCAACGTGACGGATTCGACCAACACCTACACCGCGAAGATGCTCGACAAGGGCGTGACCGTGATGTCGGAGGCGCGCTACAACGCGTGCAACAGGCTGATCGCCGACGCCAAGGCGAACAACCACGCCGCCTGCGACGTCGATGTCGCGGAGATCATCGGGTTCGACAACATCCGGGACGGCAAGGTCGCAGACGAGGAGGGGGAGCGCGCGCTGCTCGACGAACCGCTCCTGCCGGCGGCGACGCAGAAGTACATGGGCGGAATCTTCGCGGGCGACAACGAGGAGTACAGGGCGGCGGAGGCGCAGAACGCGGCCGCCGCGCTCAAGAGCGGCATCGTAAAGAAGGCGCGCAATCAGCTCACGATCTACCGAAGCGAGCTGGAAGCCTTCATCGACGCGGCCGTCCAAAGGCGCGGCGGAGAAGCGGGCCTCGCCTTCCTCGACGGACGGCTCGCGGAGGCGCAGGACTATACGCTGAACGTGCCGCGCGACGCCTTCGCGGACGTCGCCGACGAGTCGATCAAAGCGCACATAGACTTTTTGACGCGGCTCAGGCGGAGCGTGGAACTGGGCATGGGCGGCAACGCGACCGACAAGCTGCAGGCGCAAAAGGGCGCGCTGCAGACGGAGCTCCTCTCCGCGCTGGACGGAGGCGACCTGTCCTCGGCGAAGGCGATCCGCGATGAAATCGCGGCGCTCGACGCGCTGCTGGAGGATATGCCCGGAGGGAGCGGCGCGGACGCTGCGGAAGCGGCGCAGGATTTGTTTTCTTCCGTCACGCAGGGCATGGAGGCGGGCGACGGCGCGGACGACGCGGCGGAGAACGTCGCGGCGCTGGGCGGACTCCTGTCCTCGAACTACGCCGCGATCTTCCCGATGCTGGAGGATCTGCGCGCCGCCATGATCCAAAAGCGCGACATAGACGGCGATTCCGCATACGGTGACGCGATCGGCGCGATCGAAGCGCTGATGCTGGAAAACAGGGACGCGTACAACCGCGCGACCGCCGCCGGCCTGTCCGCGGACGAAGCGCTGGCCATAGCGAACGCGTATTTCAACGGGGACGAAGCCGGCGCGCGGCTCTTCGACGACGGTCTGCTCGGCGCGGGGAGTGCGGGTGCAGGCACGGGCGCGGGAAGCACGACCGGCGGCGCGCTCGCCCTCGGCGGCGCGGACGGAAGGCCCGGCGACGCGGACGGCGCGGGCGCATCGGGGGCTGCGGGCGGCGCGGGTGCATCGGGGGTTGCGGGCGACGGCGGGAAGCTCGCCGGAAACGTTACGAGCGATGCGGGCCTTGCCGGGGGCGGCGGGCTCGGCGCGGGCGACGCGGACCCCGAGAGCCTGAGTGGCGCGGAAAGGGATGCGGCGCTGATTCTGGCGCTCGGGCAGTACGCGGCGGATTTGGGCGACGAGTCGCTGAACGGGCTCATGCGGGCGCGGGCGAACGGCCTGTCCGGTGCGGGAGGCTTCTTGGTTTTCGATGAATTGAAGGATTCCGCCTCCCTGTACATGCCCGCGCGCGTCGTGGCGGAGTATTTGAAAATGCGCTATGTGTGGAATGGGAACCTGAACGGCGGCGCGCTCGCGCGCGGCGCGAATTACCGCTTTTACACGGTGTATTCCGCCGAGATCCTTACGGGCGGGGGCGCGGACGATGTGGAATACATGACCTATCCCGCCGCGTACAAGGGAGAGCTCTATCTGCCGGTCGATCATACCTACGACACATACGGCGTCTGGTGCGAAAGCATTCCGGGAACGGGGCTTTCCGTGCTGGTTTCCCCGAATCTCAACAATTGCGCGGCGGAGCTCTTGTCCCGCCTGCTCGGTGCCGCCACGGCGTAAAGGAGTGTAGAATTGGCAGATTATCCTATAATATCAGATGTCAGCGCGCACATCGTGCGCATGCTCCGCACGAAGATGTGCCCCGAGCCGATTCCCTCGCCGAACAACATCGAGGTGTCGTCGCCCGCAGAACAGGATGTCGATTACATCCTCGGCCTCTACCTGTACGACATCCGCGAGGAGGGGGAGATCGCCCTGCGGTCGATCCGCGTGGGCAACGCGCGTTCGAGAAAGCCGCCCAAGCCCTACAGCCTGTACTACATGATCTTCATCAACGGATCGTCGCAGATGGGCCTGAAAGCGCACGACATACAGAAGATCATCGGAAGGGCGGCGCAGATCGTGAACGACGGGAACACGATTTCCCCGAACGCGTTGCAGACCTGGCTGGAGGCCGAGGAATCGCCCATCATCCTGTCGCCGGCCAAGATCAGTCTGGACGACAAGGTCCGCGTGTGGTCGGCCATAAACAAGCCCTATCAGGTCAGCCTGTTCTACAGGGCCGCGCCGGTGTTCCTGTCCAGCGAGATCGTGATGGAGGATACGCCCGTTCGGGAAGCGAGGTTTACGCTCGCGGCGATGGGCGAGAAGAACGAATGACGAGGATCTGCCCTTTTGTTTTGGACGCTTTTGCCGCAAAGGAGAAATGGATATGCCTTCTGTAATCACGCACAAGCTCGCCCTGGCGCTCAGATTTTCGGACGCGACCGACGGCAGGATCATCGAGAGGGACGTTCAATGTTCGGTTGACGGGAAACTGCGCAGACCCATGCCGAAATGGGGCGGATATTTCGTCTTTACGGCGGAGGATCTGCCCGAGGAACAGTTTGATTTGGATGTCCGCGCTTTGGGCTATGTGCCGACGAAGAAGCGCGTGCTGCTCGAAGCGCCGGGCATCGGCCCGCCCCTGCTGCGCATCGAGCTGATTCCGCAGGAAAATCCCCTGCTGCGCACGGACTTCGACACGCTTTCCGGAAAGCGAAGGGGCCTGCGGGAGATCGATGCGGTAAAGCTTGAAGAAAATCTGTGTTTCGCGAAAGCCTTCGACGCGAGGAAGAGGATGCTCCGCATATACAATCCATATCGGCTCGAGTTCAACCGGGCGCGCTACGCCCTCGTCGATCCGAACGGATTGTCCTACGAGCCCTTCGTCATCGAATCGCGCGCTTCCGACGAAACGTTCAAGATAGATCATCCATTTGTTACAAACATTTCCGCAGACCTTCAAATCGCCCCCGTCGTCGGCGGCGACGTGCGCGCGGACGGAGAATATCTCCTGCGCGTGCGCGACGGGGGAGCGAACAGCCGCTGGATCGTGCGCTTCGCGGAGAGCAAGGGGGATCGCTTCGAACTCGTCGATTTCGACGGCGGGCGGAAAACCGCGCGATCCGCCAAAACGCCGCGCAAGACGAACGGAAAGGAGAAGAAGAATTGAGGAGGGAAATATGGCAATCGCCGTCGTTTCGGGCGCCACATACATGTGCGTATTCGGGACAGCGCCCGGAACCTTAAACGTCACGTCACAGGTCGCCGTCATGGTCGCGGGAAGGCCGGCCGCCACGATCATGGACGTGGCGCCGATGTCCTCGATCTCACCCTGCGGCATGTGCACGACCGTGACAAACCCGACGGTCGCCGCCGCGACGGCGGCCGCACTGGGCGTTTTGACGCCGCAGCCCTGCATCCCCGTTCCCGTGGGGACGTGGCTCGGCGGAAAGAGCCCCATGATCTCAGGCAAACCCGGATTGGCAAACGACGCCAAGCTGCTGTGCTCCTACGGCGGTTCGCTCAGCATCGTTTCCCCCGGACAAACATCGGTCATATTTTAGCGTAAAGCATGAAAGGAGGATGGTTTAAGCCCCAAGGGTCTTAAACCGGAAAAATTATGGCAGAATATCTTTCTCCGGGCGTATATGTGGAAGAGTACGATTCTTCCCCGCGCGCCATCGAGGGCGTCGGCACCAGCACGGCGGGCTTCATCGGCATGACGGTCAAGGGCCCTGCGGTGGGCGCCCCCTCGCTGGTGACGAGCTTCGCCGATTTCAC
>JAISNR010000187.1 GCA_031276135.1 Eubacteriales Family XIII. Incertae Sedis bacterium
AAAGCTCCGTCACAACATCGACCAAATCAAAGCGCGCTGCGAAGCGCGGGGGGTGCGTTTGACCGGGGTGATCAAGGGCTTCTCGGGCATTCCCGCCTGCGCGAAGGTGTTCGAGGAGGCCGGCTGTCAGTATATAGGCACTTCGCGCCTCGAACAGATCGCGGACGCAGTGGAATACGGCGTCAAGGGGCCCTTTATGCTGATCCGGCTGCCCATGCTCTGCGAGGCCGAGGACACCGTGCGCCTCGCGGAGATCAGCCTGAACAGCGAGCCGGACGTGCTGCGGGCCCTGGACGCGGCGGCGGCGAAGCAGGGGAAGCGGCACAAGGTCGTGCTGATGGCCGACCTCGGGGACCTGCGCGAGGGATTTTGGGACCGGCGCGAACTGCTCGAAGCGGCGCTGCTCGTCGAGCGGGAGCTTTCGCATCTGTATCTGGCGGGCGTGGGGACCAATCTGGGTTGCTACGGCTCGATCTTTCCCACTGCGGAAAAGCTGAACGAGCTCGTGGATTGCGCCGAGATGACGGAAGCGCGGATCGGGCGGCGGCTGGACATCCTGTCCGGCGGCGGCAGCACGTCCCTGCCGCGCGTATTCGACGGCGACATGCCGGAGCGCATCAACCAGTTGCGCGTGGGCGAGGCCGTCGTCAACGCGAAGGACCTGCGGGACCTGTTCGGCTGCGACATGAGCTTCATGCACCAAGACGCATTCGTGCTGCGGGCGGAGGTCATCGAGGTGAAGGACAAGCCCAGCATGCCCGTGGGCGAGATCCTGTTCGACGCCTTCGGCCTGAAGCGGGAATACGTCGACAGGGGTGTGCGCCGCAGGGCGTTGCTCGCCTTGGGACGGGTCGATTACGCCTTTCCCGACATGATCTTTCCGCGCGATGCGGGCGTCGAAGTGCTCGGGGCGTCCAGCGACCACACCATCCTCGACATCGAGGACGCGCAGCGGGAAATCCGCGTCGGCGACATTCTGGAATTCACGCTGTGCTACGCGAGCACCGCGTTCGCGACGCATTCGCCGAGCGTAAAAATCGCCTTCGCTTAGGCGTTTTTCGCGAGCGGATACCAAAGGAGGCCATATGGATTTTCGTTTCGACAAGCTGTTCTTCGGCGGCAAGATCTACACGATGAACGCACCCGGCGAAACGGTCGAGGCCATCGTGGCGCACGACGGCAAGATCGTCTTTGCGGGCAGCGACGAGGAGGCCGCGCGCTATCCCGTCAGGGAAAAGGAGGATCTCGGGGGCCGCGTCGGCATGCCCGGCATCTCCGACACGCACATCCATCTGCTGATGGACTGCAACAACCGGGCTTATGTCCAACTGAACAAGGCCCGCAGCATCGATGAGATCGTCGAAATCATGCGCGCGCACGACGACGGCGCAAGCGACCTGTTCACGGGCTGCGACGTCACCATGTCGGACCTCGCCGAGAACCGGTATCCGCACAGATACGAGCTCGACAGGATATCCGTTTCGCGTCCCGTCTGCATCCTCAGCCATTGCCTGCACGTCACCATGGCGAACAGCAAAGCCCTCGAGCTGGCGGGCCTGACGAAGGAAAGCGCGGCGGGCGACGCCTGCGTCAGCTTCTGCGAGGACGGGGAGCCGGACGGCATCGTCAGGGAGGAAGCCTACGCCAAGTATTTCGCACCGATCTTGGCGACGCTCTTCGCCGACGAGGGCTACAGAAAGGGCATCCTCAAAAAGTACCTCGCCGACTATTCGCGGCACGGTTACACGACACTGCACGCGATTTCCTCCTATGCCGCCGCGCCGCCGCTCGAATACTTCGGCCAGTATTGCGATCTGGAACGGGAGGGGACGCTGCCCGTCCGCGTCATCATAAACTCCGCGCACTTCCCCGACACGCTGAACACCCGTACCGGCTTCGGCACGGACATGGTGAAAACGGGTGCCAAGAAGATCTACCTCGACGGTTCCCTCGGCGGGCGCACGGCCGCGATGCGCGAGCCCTATTCCGACGCGCCGGGCGAGAAGGGCGACCTGTTCTACACGAAGGAGAGTCTGGTCGCGGCCTTCCGCGATGCATACGACAACGGGCTGGAGGCTTCCGTGCACGTGATCGGCGACGCCGCGATGGATCTGGCCATCGCCGCCGCAGAGGAGGTCTATCCCGCGAGCGACGAGCGGCGGCCGGAAAAGCGGCTCGCGGCCGCGGGGACGCGCAGGCTGCGCATCATCCACGCCTCGATCGCGGACCCCTCGCAGATCGACAGGTTGCGGCGCCTGCCCGTCATACTCGACGTGCAGCCGAACTTCATACATTCGGACGGCGGCTTCGCCCCGGACAGGCTCGGACCCGGCCGCATGAAGTTCTTCACGCCGCTGCGCTCCTATATCGACGCAGGCCTGTTGCTCGCGGGCGGTTCCGACGCCCCCGTCGATCCGCCGCTGCCCTTCCTCGGCATGGAATGCGCCGTCACGCGCAAGAGCATCGACGGCTTCCCCGCGGAGGGCTTGCTTCCCGAAGAGGCGCTCAGCGTCTACGAGGCCGTCAGCCTTTATACGAGAAACGCCGCATACTGCTCCGGCGAGGAGAACGTCAAGGGAACGATCTCCGCCGGCAAATACGCGGACTTCATCCTGCTGGACAAGGACATATTTGAGATCGAGCCGACCAAGATCCATACCGTCGGCGTTCTGAAAACCGTGGTGGGCGGCAGGACGCGCTGGGAACGCCGGAGCGAACAATAAACGCGCCGCGTCGCGCATGTTCGGATTCGAAGGGGGTGATGCCGATCCAAACCGAAAACACGAAAAGAGGATGGGACAATCCCGGCCGCGCGGGTTTCACGGAGCCCGGCCCGGAGGATTTGAGACAGGGGCAAGGATATCCGCAACATCGAAGTAATATTGTAAAAGATGTTTGTAGGAGGGAAAAATGGAAGGAATAGACGTTGGCATCATCGTTTTATATTTCATCATGCTCATCGCGGTCGGCTTCTACGTCGCGAAGAAGCACGTGCGGACCGGCGAGGACGCGGCGGTGGCCGGCCGCAAGCTGGGCGTATTCTTGGGCGGCATCGGCAAGGCCGCGAACAGCGCGGGCGGGTCGAGCTCGGTCGGCGGCACGAGCTGGGGCTATCAGCTCGGCATCGGCGCGTCGTGGTACTCGATCGGCGAGGGCCTGACCTATGTCGTGTATCTCCCCATCGTCAAGCGGATCTGGACGGCGCTCTACCGCGCGCGCGCGTCGTCGGCCGGCACGTTCTTCGGATATCGCTGGGGCCTTGCAGGACGGCTTTACGCCGGCATAATCAACACCGTCATCTACATGGCCTTCGTCGCCGCGCAGATCATCGCCACGGCGACGGTCATCCGGGTTCTGCTGGGATGGGAGTACATTCCCAGTCTGCTGATCTCCACGGCGGTCATCATCATCTACTGCACGGCGGGCGGGCTTCGGGCCATCGTGCTGACGGACGTCATCCAGATGTCGCTGATCATCGTCGGCATGCTCTTCATCATGCCGCCCATCGTGTTCAAGAAGGCGGGCGACGCGCTCGGCGGCGGCGGGCTTATCGCCGTTTGGGAAACGCTCAAGAGCAGCGAGCTTACGGCTTTCATGACGGATCCCGGCACGCCCGGCGTGTTCGGGTGGGGCTATATCATAGGTGCGATCATCCTGCCCTGCATCCTCATCGGCGGCGTGGCGCAGGCGTCGTTCCAGTATCAGGCATCCATCCAAACCGCGAATAAGGCATTCAAATCTTTCCTGATGGTGCCCTTCCTCTACATCCCCGTTTCCATCATGGTCGTACTCATGGGGATGTGCGCGCTTTTCCTCTACGGGACGGACCACATGCCTCCGGCCTTCGGCGGCCCCGAGGGCGGCGATCCCAATATGGTGCTGCCCTCGCTCATCATGGACTTCCTGCCCGTAGGACTCACGGGGCTGCTGCTCGCGGCCATCCTGTCGGCGACGATGAGCACGAGCTCCACCTGCCTGATCTGCTCGACGACCTGCCTCACGGAGGACGTGATCAAGCCCCTCCTGAAGCGGAAGCTTGACGACAGGGGCGCTTTGCTTCTGTTCCGCGTCTGCATGGTCTGCCTCGGCGTCGGCACCATCAGCATCACACTGTGGGCGCGGGACATCATCGAGCTCATCACCTCCGGCTACGCGGCTGCCGTGAGCGCGCTTTTCGTGCCCTTCATGGGAACGCTGTTCTCCAAAAACGCGACGAAAGCCGCCACCTTCATCACGATGATCCTCGGCATGCTCGTATACTATGCCGTGCAATTCCGCCTGATTCCGGGTCTGCCCGAGGTCGTCGTTTCGGCGCCGCTCTATGTGGCGCTGCCCGTTTCGATCGTGAGCATGCTCGTGCTCACCCTGCTCACGAAAAACGCGTCCACCCACGGCAATATGGACGCCTATTTCACGGACCTGTGGGAAAACAGCCCGAACAACTGGGAAAAGCACCCCGAAATTCTCGAGGACGGGACGGCCGGCTGACAAGCTCGAAACGCGGGGCCTTGCTCCGAAAAGCCCGGCCGGCGGGACGGCGCGGCGCCGCATGGGATCGGCGTCGCGGAGAACCGCCCCGCACGCTTGCCGCCGGCCGGGGTCGAGCGGGATGCCGATGACCGTATGCGCGCCGGCGGCGGGTTCATCGCGCCGCGAGCGCGCAAAGCCTGTCCGCGATGAAGCGCACTTCGTTCATCTTCATGATGTCCTCCGCGTCGAATTGCACGCCGAAAGCCTCTTCAATCTCGTACACGAGCTGTATGTGCACGACGGAATCCCATTCCGGCAGATCCTCGCTCGTCGTTTCGATGCGCAGCCGCAGATCGTCGTCCTCGAAAAAATTTCTGAATATTCCTTCTAGTTTTTCCAGTATTTTATCCTCATTCAAGCCGAGTATCCTCCACAATTTCGATGAGGCCGAGATTTCTGACCGATAAAAAAATCGCGTTTCGTCCTTCCAGCGCGGGCGCTGCGGCCGTATCCGCGACAACGACGCAGTTCCCGTTTTTGAGCCGCTCGACGTCCCGCTCGAAATCCTCCGACGCATAGCAGATGTGGTACGGCGCATCGCCCAGTTTTTTCAACAGCCGCCACACCACGGATGCCTCGCTTCTCGGAGAAACCAGCTCCACGACACAATCGCCGTTTTTCAGAAAACAAATATCCGCGTCGCGGGCCGCGTCGTGGCAAACGGCCTTTGATTCGACGTAGCCGAACGAGGAAAACGCCTCTTTTGCCCGTTCGATGTGCTTGACAAGATATCCGATATGATGGACCCTCACAGCTCTTTCCTCACATGCGTCCGCCTCTCGGCGTAATCCGCCGCGGCCAGACGCCAACGTCCGGGTTCCGCACGCGCGGAATCTTCGCGCCGAAATCCAAAACTCTCCAAAAGTCCCGCGACCATGCCGTTCTTTGCCGTGGGCAGATACTCGCCGGTCAGAAAGACCGCGCCCTCCGCCCTTGCGAGCGCCGCGAGCTCGTTGAACAGGAATTCCTCGACGCCGCGCTTGAGGACGCGGCAGCTCATCAAGAGCGTGTCCAAGAACAAGGCCGCGCCGCCCTCCTCCCGCTTCAGGATGACGACGCCCACAAGGCCGTAATCCCCGAAACGATCGCGCAACGACAGGCAGCGCGCGACGCAGTCCGCGTCCCCGGCAAGTTTTTGCAGGTCCCCGTCGGTATAGCGCCGCGTCCGCAGGTTGAATTGGTTGGAGCGCTGCGTGAGCTGCGCGGCGCGCGGCACGGAGAAAGCGTCGAGCGGTTCGAAGCGCGCAATCATATCCAGAGATTCCAAGTATTCATCGATGCTCGCGGCCTTCGCCGCCGTTTCCGCGCGCCGGCTTTCCTCTCCGTACATCCTGACACGCCGCCGGTCCTCGTCCAGAACGGCGGTCGTTTCGAAGAGATTGGCCTCCTGCAAGGCGCGAAGCACAAGACTCGCGTCCTTCGGAAGCTCCGGCACGGCGACATCCGGCAACATGCGCCTGACCATGTCCCGCTCTGCGGGGTTGTCGTCGATGAATACCATGCTGTCAAATCCGATATTCAATCTTTCCCTTATATAGGCTATATTGGAAACCTTGTCGTTCCAATTCGCGACAAAAACCGAGATGTCCGCAAGCCGCAGGATCATGTCGGGGTGTTTCAGGAAAGGTTCCTTTGCCGTCGCTTCGTCGTTTTTGCTGCATACCGCAATCGCGATGCCGCGGCGCGAAAGCGCGCGCAGCCATCGTTGCAAATCGGAAAACGCGCGCCCCGATCCGAGCTCGCCCAGCTGTATGCCTTCCAATCCCACCTCGCCCACGACGCCGCCCCAGAGCGTGTCGTCGAGGTCCGTGATCAGGCATTTGCGGACGCGGCCGCGCAGGGCGTCCGCGAGGTCCAGGATTCGCTTTGCGACGAAGGGCAGGAAATCCAAGCCGAACACGCACCGGGAAACGCAGCGGAGCCGCGGGTCGAAAGCGTTTTCGCGTCCCTTGGCGCTTTGGAGCGCGTTGATGTCCGCGATGAAAACGCCTGCGGGCAGACGCCGCGCGAGTTCCTCGTTCAGTCTGCGGATGATCCGGGGCAGCGCATCGTCGTGGGCCGCGCCGAGATTGCCGTAGACCGCATCGTCCAATTCGCAGTAATTGCAGACGATGAGCGCGGCGTCCGTCCGCGCGCGGAGCCGTGCGACGAGCGATTCCGCGCGCGCCGCTTCCGCCGCGACGAAATCCGTGCCGGAAACAGAAGGCGCGTGTGTGCCCCGCGTTCCGTCGAGATCCCTTTCCGCCGGACCGTAAAACCTGTCACGCAGTTCCTCGGCGCAGGGAAAGAGCAGGACGAAATCCGGGGCGAAAGCGTAGAGTTCCGCGTCGTCGTCGAGTATTTCGGCCTCAAGCTGCCCGACACCCTCCCGGACGACAAGATCAAGGCGCCTCTCATAGGCGAGACCGCGCAAAGCCTGCGCGAGAAGCTGCACGGGCCAGTCGGCGACGATGGCGAATTTCACGACCGGGAAGCCGCTGTAATCCTTTTTCAGATTCTTTCTGAGATCACCGAATTTCATACTGTATAGGCCCGATATGCGTTGAATTTCATTTTACCTGTCTGGCGGGGTTGCCGATCATGACCGCGTTTGCCTTGACGTCTTTAAAGACGACGCTGCCCGCGCAGATGTAGGCGTATTCCCCTATGCGGACGTTCGGTATGACCGCCGCGCTCGTCGCCAGATAGGCACCTTTTCCGACATGTGCGTTGCCCGTGATGTCGCAGTGTCCCATGACCGACGCATAATCCGCAAGCGCCGCGTCGTGGCCGAGTCCGCTGTGGGTGTTGATCATGCAATGGTTCCCTACGCGCACGTTCGCGCTGACAAAGGCGTGCGCCTGCACGATGTTTCCCCGGCCCATCTCGCAGTACGCCGAAACGACCGCTGCGGGATGCACGATGTTTTCCCAGATGACGACGTCTTGCAAATATGCCGCGATCTTTTCTTTGATCTTCGCGTCGGCTATGGCGATGACCGCGTACACCCCGGAAGCGCCGGAGGCGGCCAGGTCTTTCAGATATTCCCTGCCTCCCGGCACCGGTATGTCGTTCTTGACGCCGCCCCACAGGGTTTCGTCGTCGTCGATGAAGCCGGCTATGCGGTATGCGGGCGACTGCGCGTTGATCGCGCGCACGATATCCGCGACCTCGCGGCCGAAGCCGCCCGCGCCGATGATGTAGAGATCTTTCACTCCGCCGTTTCCTCTCGCTTGCAGTTTTGATTTTCGTGTGTCCATTTTACCATAAAAAAAGATGATATACCAGCCGCATTTTATGCTGTCGGCATATCATCCGGATCCTCTTCGCGCGAAGTTACGATGAAACTCAGAATGCCCGCCGGCGCGTCAAACGGCGTGTGCGCGCGCCGAAGTCCGCTTTTTTCCGTAGATGTCAACGATGCGCTTGTTCTTCAGTCCTCTGATCAGCTTCTCCTGCGCTTCCTGCAGGAACTTGTGCACGGCGCAGTATTCCGAAGCATCCCTGTCGCAAAAACGCGGCATGTCGGTGCAACGGTTCAGGCGCACATCCCCCTCCATCAGGCAGATGATGTCGTAAAACGACGCCTTGCCCGCTTCCGGCGTGAGCAGATAACCGCCGTTGCAACCCTGCACCGAACGGATGATATTGCCCTTCTTCAGTTGATTGATCACCTTCATGGAATACTGATACGTGATCCCCAGTTCCTCCGCCATATTTCGCGCGTTGACAAGCTGTCCCTTGCGCTGGGCCAGATAATCCACCATGCGAATGGCGTAGTCCGTCGTGATTTGGAGCCTCATTTCCCCATTTCCTCCTTTTTCTTTCATTCTGCGACCGGCGAGCGCATATGCCATCGCGCGTCGGTTCTCAACGCGGAAGTCCCTTCTGCGGTTCTCCCCCTTCGGACAAGCCCGGCGCGCCGCCCGACGGCGGCTTCCGTCATGGACGCGGTCTTTGCATTTGCGGAGAAACGGCTTTCGGGCAAACGAAAAAGAGCGCGCAACCGCAGCGGGATCCCGCATTGGGTCGGCGCTCTTCCGGATATGGAGCGGGTGAAGGGAATCGAACCCTCGCATCCGGCTTGGGAAGCCGGTGTTCTGCCATTGAACCACACCCGCACGATATACGTTGTGCCACCGACAGGATATCAGATATCCCGGGCGATTTCAAGCATTATTTGAAGTCGCCGTGCTGCGATTTGAAAACTTGTCTTGTCAAGGTTCGCATGGCAGGCGCTTCTCGCATCGGAGAAGCGACCCATATAACCATGACCTTAAACAGATTATATTACACCGAAAAACAAATATCAAGTGTTTGTCGAAAATTTTTTATAATTTGTCGAAACACCCCCATGTGCGGACACCGCGGCATGCTTCGGGCGAAACGCCTTATTTTTCAATGATTTATGCTTATTATGCGCCAAATTTCGCGCGACAATACACTGTAAAGCAGCTTTACTGTTCGATTATTCATATAATTTTGGGTATGAATTGATATCTGTAATCGAATTTTGTTCGACGGCGAACACAAGCCGCGAAGCGTCCGCACGAAGCGATATGCAAGGCGACGGAAAGGAAAGAAAAAAAGAAATAGTAAGAAAGAGAAAAAACGGGAAAGGAAGGGGGGGGGATGCATTTCACCGCCCCGCAAGCGGCGGGGAAGCGGACGCCACAGCCCGGCGTCCGTTTCTGCCGGATCGAAACGGCGGGCTATGGCGATGCGCAAGCGATGCGCAGGATCCGCCGCGTCGCGGCCGTCACGGCGTAATTGCCCGTCCGCCGCCCGAGCCGCCCCGCCGCGAGCACGCAGAGGATCTCGTCCCCCGCCGCGATGAGCGGCAGGGTTTCCCTGTCCTCGCGCGGAAGCTTCGCGTCCACGAACAGATCCTGTATAAGCTTCGTGCCGTCCATGCCCGCCGGCCGCATCCAATCGCCCGCGCGGCGGCTCCGCACGCCGATGTCGCCGTGCGCTGCGGCGAGGAGGTCAAAATCCAGCTCGATGCGGATTTCGGCCGGCGTTCCGTCTGCGGCCGGCATCTCGTCCCCGGCCGGCGACCCGTCCGCGCGAGGGGCGGGATGCAGCGAGAGTCGGACCGCGCCGGCGCCGGCTTCCAGCGAGAAGACGGGAACGCGCAGGAGTGCGTCGAGGGGAAACGAACGCTCGTGCGGGCCGGCGCCGGAAGGCATCCCGCCCGCCGCGGAGAAGCGCAGATGCCCGTAGCGCAGCGACAGCCGATAACCGTTCGGAAAATCGACGGCCTTGCCCGTGCGCCCGCCCTCGATCAGCGCGTCCGCCGCGCGCAGGTGAACGGCCGCGATGTCCTGCGTCAGCCCCACGCGCTCAAAGCCGCGGACGATCAGCCGGTGGCGCAGCGCCGCGCGCGCTTCCGCAAACAGGGCAAGCGGCAGTTCAAAGCCGCCGTCCGCCGCGAATCGGCCGCGCGCGAGCAGATCGCCCGTGATCTCATCGAAATACGCGCGATCCTCGGCGGCGTTCGCCGCGAGGCGCGCGAGCGCCTCGACGATGTTTTCGTTGTAATCCTTTTCGAGCAGGGGCAAGAGGGAGAGGCGTATTCTGTTGCGCGTGTAGGCGGTTTCTTTGTTGCTGCGGTCCCGCGCGGGCGTGAGGCCCTCGGCGGCGCAGTATGCCTCGATCCGGGCGCGCGGCACGTCCAGCAGGGGCCGGATCACGGCGAAGCCGCCTTCGTCCTCCCGCAGGTGCGGCATGGCCGCGAGCCCGTCCGGACCCGTGCCGCGCAGGATGCGCATCAGCACGGTTTCGGCCTG
>JAISNR010000202.1 GCA_031276135.1 Eubacteriales Family XIII. Incertae Sedis bacterium
AATGTGACCAAAACCTACGGCTCCAACATTGGTCTGGACGATGTCAGCGTCCGCATCGACAAGGGGGAGTTTGTGTTTCTCGTCGGCCCGAGCGGGGCGGGCAAGTCCACCTTCATCAAGCTGATGCTCAAGGAGATCAAGCCGGACGCGGGCAGCATACGCTTCGACGGCCTCGAGATCACGAAGATGTCGAACCGCAGCGTGCCCAAGCTGCGCAGGAGCATCGGCATCGTGTTTCAGGACTTCCGGCTCCTGCCCAAAAAGACCGTCTATGAAAACGTCGCCTTTGCGATGGAGATCATACACATGGGTCCGCGCGTGATCCGGCGGCAGGTGCCGCAGGCGCTCAGCCTCGTGGGCATCAGCTCCAAGGCTTCCGAATATCCCGATGAGCTTTCGGCGGGCGAGCAGCAGCGCGTCGCGATCGCGCGCGCCATCGTCAACAATCCGTCGGTGCTCATAGCCGACGAACCGACGGGCAACCTCGATCCCGAAACGGCTTGGGAAATCATGCGGCTCCTCGAACAGATCAACCTGCGCGGCACCACGATCGTCATGGTCACGCACGCGAAGGACATCGTGAACAAGATGAACCGCCGCGTGATCTCGATCAGAAACGGGCGCATCACGCGGGACGAGAAGCGGGGCGGTTACGGCTCGGGCGACGAAGAGGGCGGCCCGGGACGCTTGCTTCGGGGAGGGCTTTCCGGCCTATGAGCTATGCGATCAAGCAGGCCTTCAAGCAATTCTTCCGAAACGGCGCCATGTCCGCGGCGTCGGTGTTCTCCATCTCGGCCATATTGCTGATCCTCGGCTTTTTCTTTCTTCTGGCCGTCAACGTGAGCAATATCGCGGAGAGCGTGAAGAAGGATTTCGACACGATACAGATGCACCTGCTGGACTCCACGGAATACGCGCAGTCGGAGAGCATGATGAAGAAGCTCAAGCTCATGCCGGAGGTGGCGGAGGTCCAATACCTGACGAAGGACCGGGCCATGGAGGATTTCAAAAAGCTGTTCGGCGACAAGGCCTATCTGCTCGAGATGCGGCAGGAAAACCCCCTGCCCAATTCGATCATCGTCAAGGTGCGGCGGATCGAGGACGTCGATGCCGTCGTCGCGCGCGCGCGGGGCTTTGAGGGCATCGAGGTGATCAAGTATTACAAGGAAGCCGTGAACCGGCTGATCCGCTTCACGCGCTTCATTCAGGCCGGGGCTCTGGCGCTGATCCTGTTTCTGGTCGTGATTTCGGTCGTCGTCGTTTCCAACACGATCAAGCTGACCGTGGTGGCGCGCGACCGGGAGATCGGCATCATGAAGTACGTCGGCGCCACGAACTGGTTCATACGGGGCCCGTTTCTCGTCGAGGGCATCCTGATGGGCCTCGTTTCGGCGGCCGCTTCCGCAGGCATCGTCGCGTTCGTGTACGCGCGGGTGATCGATCTCTTCGGCACGGATCTGGCCGTCATGCTGTCCACGCGCTTCGTCCCCTTGGCTTTTATGGCGAGCAATCTCTCGGTCATCTTCGCGGCGCTCGGCGCCGGCATAGGGGCTTGCGGCAGCATTATATCGATGAGGAGATTTCTGGATACCTAGCCCGCGCAGTTTCGATGGGCACTTTAAGCAAGCAACAACATGGAGGCGCGCATGGACCGCACAAAACCGCAAATACAGTTCGGCAAGCTCATCGCGCGGATACTGATCCTGTGTCTGCTCTTCTCCGCGGGCACGTTCGCGCTCGGCCACGCGGGCGAGGAGGAGGATCTGGAGCGCGTCCGTAGGGAGATCAGCGAAACGAAGGCGAAGTACAGCGAAGGCAAGAAGAAGGAGAGCGCGCTGAACTCGCAGATCCAGACGCTGGACGCGAAGATCAAGGCCGCCGAACAGGAGATTTCCGTCATACAGAGCGACATCAACGAAACGCAGCAGGCCATACGGGGCGTGGAACAGTCCCTGGCCGAGGCCGAGGCGGAGATCGCCGTCCAGAACGAGGACCTCAACAAGCGGCTCAGGGCCATGTACATGAACGGCGAGATGGGCATGCTCGACATCATACTGAGCTCCGCGAACATCTCGGAATTCATGTCCGCCATGGAGATGGTGCAGAAGATCTACGAGAGCGACATACGGTTGCTGGAAGAAATGGAAGCGCGTCACGCGGCCATAGACGCGCAGAAGAAGGAACTCGAACACCTGCGGCAGCAACTCGTGGCCAATCAGACGGCCCGCATCGAAAAGCAGCGGGAGATCACCGCCGACAAGCAGGCGGCCGCGCTCGCGAAGATCGAAGTGTCCGGCGAGAACAAACGCCTTTCCCAAATGCTGGACGAGCTGAACGAGGAAGCCAACCGGATCACGGCGGAGATCCTCAAGAAGATGGGGTCGCAGGAATTCATCGGCGGCGCGATGGGCTGGCCCGTGCCGGGCCATTCCCGGCTCTCCTCGCCGTTCGGCAACCGCATGCACCCGATCCTCCGCGTGAACAAAATGCATACGGGCATAGACATTCCCTGCCCCGCGGGCACGCCCATCGTCGCGTCCAACGGCGGCACCGTCATCATGGCGGGCTGGAACAACAGCTACGGCAATGTGATCATGGTGGACCACGGCGGCAAGATCGTGACCCTGTACGCGCACAACAGCAGCCTCGCGGTGTCCGAGGGCGCCGTCGTCGCGCAGGGGCAGACGATCGCCTACGCGGGCTCGACCGGAAATTCGACGGGGCCGCACTGCCACTTCGAGGTCCGCGTGAACGGCGAATACCAAAATCCTCTGCAGTGGGTAAGCCCATGACCCGCACACATCCCGCCGTCGCGCGGATTCTGCACCGCAGGGGGATCACGGCCCCGGGCGACATCGCGGAATTTCTCTCCGTCAAACCGACGAAAACCTACGATCCATTCCTTCTGCGCAACATGCGGGAGGGCGTGGATTTCATATTGTCCGCGATCGACGCGAACAAGCGCATATACGTGTACGGGGATTACGACGTGGACGGCATCGCCGCGGCCGCCCTGCTGGTGCGCGCGCTGCGCCTCCTCACGGACAAGGTCGGCTGGTACATCCCGTCGCGCTTTTCCGAGGGTTACGGCCTGAACAAGGAAGCCCTTTCCAACATCGCCGAGGCGGGGGGGCAGGCGGTGATCACGGTGGACTGCGGCAGCGTTTCCGCAGAGGAGGTGCTGTTCGGCCGATCGATCGGCCTCGAGCTGCTCATCACGGATCATCACAATATAGAGGGCAGGGCGGCGGATTGCCTGATCATCAACCCCAAGCAGGAAGGGGAACGCTATCCCTTCACGGGGCTCGCGGGCTGCGGCGTGGCCTTCAAGCTCGCGCAGGCGCTGCAGCGCAGGTTTTCCCTGCCGAAGGAGCTTTTGAACGACGCGCTCGACCTCGTGGGCCTCGCGACCATAGCGGACATCGTGCCGCTCATCGACGAGAACCGCACGCTGGCGAAATACGGCCTGCGCGCGCTGAACCGCACGCGCCGCAAGGGTCTGCGCAGGCTCATCGAAAGGCTGGGACTCGCGGACAAGACGATAAAGGCCGAGCACGTGGCCTTCGTCATCGCGCCGCACATCAACGCGGCGGGCCGCATGGGGGAGGCGCGCGATGTGGTCGAGCTCTTGCTCACCGACGACGACGCGGTGATCGAGCGCGTGACCGGCGAGCTGCTCGCCCACAACGCCGCGCGCAAGCGTGTGCAGGAGGATGTGTTCGCGGTCTGCGACGAGATGGCCGCGCGCATATTCGGGGACGGCGCGCCGATCGGCGTGATCAACGCGGGCGACGCGCACGAGGGCATCACGGGCATCGTCGCGGGGAAACTGAAAGAAAAGCACAACAAGCCCGTGATCATCCTGACGAACAGCGCCGGCGCGGGGGCGGGCGCCTATTTGAAAGGCACGGGCAGGAGCGTCGCCGGCGTGGACATGTACGAGCTGCTCCGGAGGCGCGAGGAGATGTTCGAAAAATTCGGCGGACACGCCATGGCCTGCGGTTTCCTGATGGACGCGGCGCACGAGGAACGCTTCCGCGCCGTGCTCACGAAGGACATGCACGCGTTGCTCGCGCGCGCACCCGAGCTCCTGACCCCTGCCGCGCCCGAGCCGGACGCGGAGATCGGACCGAACGACATATCGGCCGAATTCCTCGAACAGCTGGGCGCGCTCGAGCCCTTCGGAAGCGGAAACCCCGCGCCCCTGTTCGCGATGCGCGGGCAGGCCGTTTCGGACCTGATGCGCCTCGGAGAGCACGGACATGTCTTGAAATTCAGCGCGGGCGGCGTGTCCTGCGTCCTCTTTGGCCGCGCCGACGCATACTATGACGCGCTCGCTTCCGGGAAGCCCGTTTCGCTGTTCGGCTGCCCCGTTCCGGACAATTACAGGGGCAGGGCGCGCATACAGTTCAGAGTGGAACATGTAACATGACGGAGGTTTTTCATGTTTATCATAAAAAAGAGCAATTTTACCTTTATGCTGCTGGCGGCCTTCATCGCGGGTCTGGCCGTGTTCGGCGCCGGTCTTAAACTCAGCTTGGGCATCGCGGGACACGGCGCGCACATCGTGTCGAACGCCGCCTACGAGGAATACAGGGAATACAAGGACAACTACGGAAGGCTGATCGATTTCGACGCGTACATCCGCCAAAACTACTACCAACCCGTGCCGGAGGGCACCTTGGAAACGGGTGCCTACAAGGGCATGTTCGCAAGCCTGGGCGACCGATATACGGTCTACTACACGGCCGATGAATACCGTCTGCAGGCGGAGAGCACGCAGGGCGAATTCTCCGGCATCGGCGCCACGGTCACGATGGAGGATGACGGCTATTTGTCCGTCATGGAAGTCCTGCCGGGCGGCGCCGCCGAACAGGAGGGCCTGCTGGCGGGCGACGTCATACTCGCGATCGACGGGGCGTCCTATGAAGGCCGGGATTTGAGCGGCGCGGTCGCGCTGCTGCACGGCGAGGAGGGCTCGGAGGTCACCTTGCTTTTGCGGAGGGGTTCGGAGGAATTCGAAAAAAGGCTCGTCCGCGCGAAGATCGTCACGCCGTCGGTTTCGTCCGAGCTGCTCCCGGAGAGCAACCTCGGCTATATCCGCGTACAATCCTTCGCCAACCAAACGGCGGAGGACTTCGCCGCCGCGCTGCGCGACATGGAAGAGAAGCAGACGCGCGGCCTGATCATCGATCTGCGCAACAACAGCGGCGGACTCGTGGACAGGGGCGTCGAGATCGCGGACATGCTGCTCGGCGCGGGCACGGTCGCGACCCTGCAATCGAACGACCCGAATGCCGAGGCCAAGACCTACACGACGGAGGACGGCGCCACGAGCCTGCCCTACGTGCTTCTCGTGAACGGCGACACGGCCAGCACCTCGGAGATATTGGCCGGCGCGATCAAGGACAACCGCGGCGGCTACATCGTCGGCGTGCAAACCACGGGCAAGGGCATACTCCAGCGTTTGGAGCAGTTCACGGAGGGCGACGGCGCGCGCATCACCGTCGCGCAGTATTTCACGCCGAACGGCGACGCGGTGAACGGCGTCGGCATCGCGCCGGATTTCGTCGTGGACGATCCCGACCCGAGCGCAGGCGGCGCCGATCCGCAGCTGGAAAAGGCGATCGAACTCCTGACGGCTGCGCCGGGCGAATAAGGGTTCGCCGCCGGCCGATCACGGCATCGCGCGGTTGCCCGGCCCCGCGCGGCGGGCGGGATCCGGCGTCCGCCCGTCGGAGAAGCTGCCCGCCTCCGGGCGCGCCTCAGCGCGCGGCGCCGAATACCTTCTCCGTGTGCGCGGCATCGAATTTCTTCGTAAACAGGCTCACGAGCGGCACGGCGACGAGCGACACGGCCATCGCCGCCACACCCATCTGCGGCGCGAGGCTCTTCGCCGCCGCGAAGCCCGTGACGGACGTGAAGAAGAACAGCAGGCCGCCGACCACGACGACGCCCGACAGCAGCCCCGCCCGGGCGCCGGCCTTTGTGATCCACCTGCCGTAGAGGCCCCACAGGAAGGGACCGATGAAGGAGCCCGCCACGACGCCCCACGAAAAGGACATCAGGTTCACGATGAAGGAGATGTTCATCGTGGCGAATACGAAGGAAAGCGCGATGAAGAGCAGGCAGAGGAAGCGCGTGATGCGGAGCTGCGATTTCTGCCCTATGCCGGGCCGGATCTCCTGAATCAGGTCTATGGAGATCGCCGAGCTCGACGAGAGGACGACGGACGCCAGCGTTGACATCGACGCGGAGAGCAACAGCAGCAGGATGACGCCGAGGACGATGTTCGGAAACACGCCCTCGCCGAGCGCGGACATCAGCATGGCCGGAACGACCCCGTCGTAGCCCGCGTCCACGGCCGGCGCGCCGCCGTCGGCCGCCGGCACGAACAGCCTGCCGAGCGCGCCGGAGAAGTACGCGCCGCCGCCGATGACAAGAGCGAACAGCGTCGATACCACCGTGGCGATGCGGATGCTGCCCTCGTCTTTGACCGCGTAATACTTGTGCACCATCTGCGGCATGCCCCAGACGCCGAAGCTCGTCAAAAGGATGTTCGGGATCAGTTGCCGGATGCCCGCGCCGCCGAAAAAATCCACCAGATTCTCGCGGATGGCCGACAGGTTTTCGACCGCGCCGCCGAAGCCGCCAACCTCGGGTCTGCTCACGAGGATCGCGACCATCGCGACGAGGCCGACCACCATGATCGCGCCCTGAATGAGGTCGTTCATCGCCGTGGCCACGTAGCCGCCGAGCACGAGATAGATGCACGTGAGAACGGCGACCGTCACGATGCAGAAGGTCGGCGAAACGCCCGTGAATATCGAGCTGAACAGCACGCCGAGCCCCTTGTACACGCCTGCGGCGTAGGGCACGAGGAAGATGAAGATGATCACGGCGGCATAACGCTTCATGCCCTTGCTGAGATAGCGGCCCGCGAAGAACTCCGGGAGGGTGCGCGCGTTCAGCGCGTGCGTCATGCGGCGCGCGGGGCGCGCGAGGACGAACCACGCGAGCAGACAGCCGAGCAGGGCGTTGGCGATGCCGATCCAGATGCCGGCCAGACCGATCGTCCAGCCGAACATGCCGGCGTAACCCACGAAGATGACGGCCGAAAAATAGGTCGTCCCGTAGGAGAAAGCCGACAGCCAGGGGCCGACCTTTCTGCCGCCAAGCAAAAAGCCCTCGATAGTGAGCGCCTTGCGCGCGCTCGCGATACCGACGGCAATCGTGATGAAGACAAAGCAAAGCAATACGATTCCTGCAATAACCTGTGTCATTTTATGCACCTCTTTCCCACAAAACCACGTTGTGCGAAACCGCCCCGCGATTTCCGGGGCCGGACGCACGCTACAATGAAACTATACAACAAATGGCCGGATTTGTAAATAGGGAGATTCAAAAAGTGCGATGAGCGCCATGTTCGATGAAAAAAACCTGCTCCTCTACCTCTGCACCGACCGCGCGCTCGCGCGGGGGCGGTCGCTTGAAGCGCTCGTCGAGGCGGCGATCAAGGGCGGCGTCACGATGGTGCAGCTGCGGGAGAAGGAGATGAACGCGCGCGATTTTCTAAAAGCGGCGCGCGCGATGCGGGCGCTGACGAAGCGCCTCGGCGTGCCGCTAATCATAAACGACCGCGTGGACATAGCTCTAACGGCCGGCGCGGACGGGGTGCATCTCGGCGGCGGCGATCTGCCCGTCCGCGCGGCGCGCGAACTCGCGGGCGGAAGGCTGTTCATCGGCGCCACGGCGCGGAGCGTCGAAGCGGCGCGCGCGGCAAAGGAGGCCGGCGCGGATTATCTGGGCGTCGGCGCCATGTTTCCGACGGGAACGAAATCGGACACGGTCACGATAGGGCCCGCCGCGCTCGGCGCGATCCGGGAAGCGACGGGTTTGCCGATGGTCGGCATAGGCGGGGTGAACGAGAAAAACGCGGCCTCGGTGATCCGGGCCGGGGCGAGCGGCGTCGCCGTCGTTTCGGCCATACTGTCGCGGGACGACGCGGAGGCGGCCGCGCGCGCGATCAGAACGGTTGTGGAGGATGCGATGCGAAGGGCCGCGGAGAGCGCGCGCGGGGCGGCATCGGATCGGTTTATTCGTCCAGAATCAGGTAATCCCGGATGATGTCCGTCGCCACGCCGTAGACGTTTATAAAGGGCGAATCCCTGTTCACGAGCATGGCGGATATCGCCTCGCCGAGACGTTTGTCGTCGTACATGTAGTCGAGCTTGGCAAAATAGACGGCGGTCATGGCTATGTACGCGCCCATGTTTGAATTCGGATGTTCGTCATGGTAGGCGGCGATGATCACGCCGTCGTCGCACTTGGCCGTCACGATGGTGCAGTGCGCGTCGCGCCAGAGCGAAAAAGGCTCGGACGTCTCGCCGTGCAACATGTGTTCATATCGGCTCATGGCGTCCACGTTTTTTTCGAGCAGCGCGATCAGCGCGTTGATTTCGTCAGGGCCGTATTGCGGGGCCTCGGGGCTGAACGGCGTGAAATTGACCATGCAAAGCGTATCGGCGTGATCGTTGAAGTCGATCTTGCTCATGACGAAAAGGCTGCGCCCGTAGCCGTGCAGCTCGTTGAACAGTTCAAAAACTATCTCGCCCGTCACGTTGTTCACGCGGTTCAGATCGATGATTTGAGAATCTTCTTTCCTGCCGGAAAAGGAGACGTTGATCAAGCCGTCATTTTGTTTCTGCACATGTATCGCCATTCGGAACTCCTATCTCGCAATTGATTGTAATAAGACCATTATACTCGACCGCGCGTTCAAATGAAATAGTGAAATATAAATATAATATTTCTTTGGCTTTGGGCGGGCGACCGTGATATAATCGATACATGGAATACTGCATTTTAATGGGAAGTCCTCGCAAAAATGGAAACACTTCGGCGTTGTTGAAACCCTTCGCCGAAGAGCTTGGCGCCTTGGGCGCGCGGCATACGCTCACATGGCTGCACGACAAGCGCATCGAGCCCTGCGTCGCGTGCAGACTCTGCCAGCGCGATTGGTCCGCGTTCGGCTGCCGGCACGACGACGATATGCCGGAAATTTTCGACGCGATTTTGGCTTGCGACGTTCTCGTGCTCGCGACGCCCATCTATTCATGGTATTGCACGCCTCCCATGAAGGCGGCCCTCGACCGTTTGGTGTACGGCATGAACAAATACTACGGCGACGAGAAAGGTCCTTCCCTTTGGAAGGGGAAAAGGCTCGCGCTGGTCACCACCTGCGGTTATCCGCCGGAGAAGGGCGCCGATCTCTGGGAGGCCGGCGTAAAGCGCTACTGCAAGCACTCCCGGCTCCTATACGCCGGAATGCTGGCCGAGCGGCATTCAAATTACCGATCCGCGTTCATGGACGAAGAAAAAGAGCGGCGCGCGCGCGCTTTCGCGCAACAATTGTATTATAATGTATTATAATGCGTAATTTTTTCGTTGACAACGGAAAACCCATGTGCTAAGATAATACTCGGCTCCTGAAAAGCCTGTGACGTTCCAAGGTAGCTCAATGGTGGAGCACTCGGCTGTTAACCGATAGGTTGTGGGTTCGAGCCCCACCCTTGGAGCCAAAAACAACAAAGTCTGCGAAAGGGGCG
>JAISNR010000016.1 GCA_031276135.1 Eubacteriales Family XIII. Incertae Sedis bacterium
TTGATGAATCAGCACTTGGTTCAGCACGCTGCCGAGCACGTACTTGTACCCTTCCGAGGATACGGCGGCCTCCACGGCCTCCGAGATGGCGCAGCCGAGACTGCCCGTCGTGTTCGGGTTTTCTGACAGTATTTTCCTGCCGATGTTCGTCGTGTCGGAGGGCGACGGCGTGACCGTCGCGCCGTAGGTTTCCATAACGGTCTTGCGGTAGGGTTTCTGCTCCGCCGAAACCTTCACCATGTACACGCGGCAATCCAGGTCGAAGTAACCGCAGGCCATGGAGAGCGCCGTGCCCCACTGTCCCGCCCCCGTTTCGGTCGTGACGCCCTTGAGCCCCTGCGCTTTCGCGTAATACGCCTGCGCGATCGCGGAATTGAGCTTATGGCTGCCGGAGGTGTTGCCGCCCTCGTACTTGTAGTAGATCCGCGCGGGGGTCTTTAGGGCCTGTTCGAGGAAGCGCGCGCGCACGAGCGGCGACGGGCGGTACATCCTGTAGAACTCGAGCACGGGCGCGGGAATCTCGATATAGCTGTCCTTGTCGTTCAGCTCCTGCTTGACGAGCTCGTCGCAGAACACGGGGGCGAGGTCGTCCGCCGTCACGGGCTTGTGCGTTCCGGGATGCAGGATCGGACGGTGCGCCGTTTTCATCTCCGCGCGGACATTGTACCACGCCTTGGGAATCTCTTCCTCGCTCAGATAGATCTTGTAGGGGATGTTGTCCTTCTTGCTCATTTTTTCCTTCCTTCCTTTCTTCCTCTGACCGGCTCGCCCGAAAGCGAACGCCGCCGGACCGAAGCGCCGCCGGTTTTCCCGCCGACGGCAACTGCACACGACGAAAGGGTTTCTCTGCCGGAACCGCGCGCCTCCGCAAACAACAAAAAACGCCCGTCCTCGTCGTTACAAGGACAGGCGTATACTATGCCTGCGGTGCCACCTTGTTTGACGCGCACCGGCGCGTCCGCTCTGCAGAGTGCCATCACACCCTTAACCCGATCACGCGGGTCAGACGTCGCCGCTACTCGGCGGAGCATCGAAGCCCTTGCCTTTCGCTTTGCCCTCGGAGGCCCATTTGTTCGCGGCTGCGTCCGTTCGGCTCCCACCGCCCCGAACTCGCTGTTAAGACCGCTTCGCGATTTTACTTCCTCGTCACAGGTTTAGAGCCATCATAGCACCCGGCCGCGCGCTTGTCAATTGTATTCATATTACAATTCTGTTACGCCCTCAATATTTATCGTCGGTGAGCGAAATCACCGGATCCTGCGGCCTCCCGTCCCGCGCCGCGTCCGTGCCGGCATGCGCGGACGCGGATGCGGCGGCGCTCATGGCCGCCTCGCGGTCCACCTTGAACCGGCTCACGATGTTGTTCAGCATGGTGGACTGAGAGGACATCTCCTCGGCAGAAGCCGCCGTTTGCTCCGCCGTGGCGGAATTGGCCTGCACGACCGAGGACAGCTGCGTGATCGCCGTGTTGATCTCGGCCATGGATCCGCTCTGCTGCGTGGAACCGCCGTACAGCTTCTCCACGGACGCTGCGTTCTTGTCGGAAATGGCGCCGACGGCCCGCAGGCTGTCGTTCACCTTCGCCACGATCGCATTGCCCTCGGAAACGCTGCGCAGACTGCTTTCAATCAGATCCGCCGTTTCCTTGGCCGCTCCGGCCGACTTGGATGCGAGATTGCGCACCTCGTCCGACACGACGGCGAAGCCCTTTCCGTGCTGACCGGCGCGCGCGGCCTCCACAGCCGCGTTCAGCGCCAGAATATTCGTTTGGAAGGCGATTTCGTCTATCACCTTGATGACATTGGATATGTGCTGCGATTTTTCGTCTATATCCTGCATGGCGTGCAGCATGCGGTCCATCGCGCTCGTGCATTCGTCCATCATGCGGCTGGATTCCTGCACGTCCTGCAGCACCTCCGTGGCCATCTTCGTGTTCTCGTCGGCCATGCGGTGCACCTCCGTCACCGTGGCCGTGAATTCCTCGATGGTCGCGGCCTGTTCGCTGGCGCCGGTCGCCAAATTTGTCGATGCCTGGGCGATCTGCGAGGCGCCGGAGGAAACCTGCGACGCGGACATGCCGATCTCTCCGAACAGGCTGTTCAGATTGGCCAGCATGTGCTTCAGCGCGACGCCGCAGGTATCCCTTTCGCTCAGTGTGCGCACCTTTACGGTGAGGTCCCGGTCGGCCACCGTGCCGAGGCACTTTCCGTAATACAAAAACTGCTCCATCATCTTGATGAAGGCCGCTATGGACTGCGCGATCTCGTCCTTGAACGCCGCCTCCTTCTTGATTGCGCGCATCCGCTCTTCATCGAACGCGAGATCGCCGGTTTCGCCGACCTGTGTCAGCAGGCTCCGCATGAGAGCCAAGGGTTTCGTGATCATCGCGGAAATGTATACGGCCAGACAGACGGATATGAGCGCAACGGCGACCAGGATGCAGACGATGGCCCGTATGCTGAAGAAGGAATGCTTCTCCAGTTCGTCGCTGTCCGCCAGCATGCTTTTGAAACGCGATTCCGTCATGTTCTCCACGGTCGCGATGGATGCCTCCACCTTTTTCGCGCAGGCCTCCAGCAGCGCGTACAGCTCGTCGCCGTCCGCCGATGTCCCCGCGGCGGACACATAGGCGTCCGCAGAGGCGGAATATTCCGCATATGCGCTCTCGAATTCATTGTAGAGCTTCAGACCTTCGTCCGTCAGGAGGGTCGCGCGGTAGGCTTCCATGTTGGATGTTGTCGATTCTTTCAGGCTGCGATATTTTCCGATGCTCTCCTGCACGCCGGCGGAATCGCCGCGCAGGATATAGATCATCATGGCCCGCAGCTCGGAGCGTTCGCTGTACAGCAAGGATCGCACGGTTCCGGTGTGTTCCATCGAGCTCGTGCCGCGCGAAATCACTGCGGAATAATCCCTTTCGATGTTATACGTAAACGTGGCGGAGATCGTCCCCATGATCAGCGTCAAAAGCACGACAATGCCGAATGAGATCATCAGCTTCACGGAAATTTTCAAATTTTTCATCGTCGTCATCCCTTTCCCAATCATCGGCTTTTCTTTGTTTTGCAATCAAAAAACGCAAAAGGCGACAAAGCCGTATACGGCGCGCCGCCTGCGTCTATTATACCATCTCGCACAGGTAAATTCAATTGTTTATGCTTTCTTCACGATAAAACGATCGAAGGCCGCAAGCATTCCCGGCAGAACGAGCAGAATCAGCAAAACCGCGATCAGCGAGCCGATGGACAGGGTGGTGCATACCTGCGCGATAATCCCCGCCGGGGAGAACACGCCGAGGATTGCGGTCACCAGGATCAGGATCGCGCCGGAAGTCATGATGGTATGGACGGCGCCGTCGTAAGCGGATTTGAGCGCCTCCGTCTTTTCCATGCCGGCCCTGTTGTTGCAATAATACTCACTGAGGACAATGGCATAGTCTATGGTCGCGCCCATCAGAATGCTTTGCACATTCAGCAATGCCAGATAATATACGGAAAGCCCCTGCCACCCGATGGAGGTCACCGTGATGAATACGCCGCACTGTACGAGCAGGGTCAGCAAAAGCGGAATCACGGGATTGCGAAACGCCAGAAAAACCACGGTGAATATCGCGACCGCCGTGAGGACGGTTATGACCGCGAACTCCTTTGGGAATTCGTTTTCCATCTCGTAGACCATGGCGGATGTGCCGATCATATAGGAGTCATTGTCGAGCTTTGATTTTCGCAGAGTGTCCAGCTTTGTCACAAATTCCGAGGTGGGTGCCGATTCCTCCGGGTAATCCGTCGTAAAGATCAGGCGGGAATACGTTTCCCCCTTCATTTGCGCGATGCCCTCATCCAGATCGGCCTTGCGGCTTATGATGTCATTTTTCGTTTGGCGGTCAAACATGTCGGAGAATTCGGCGTCGTTCATGACCTCATCGCAGAGATAATCGAACATCTGCGGGATCGTCATCCGCCAATCGTCCTCCTCGCTTTTCATGCCGCCGTAATAGAAATACAGCATTTCGATGTCGCTTTGGGAAAGATCGTCCGAAAGAGCGGCGAGGATGTCGCCCATCTTTTTCGCGCCGAAGGTTTTTTCCGAAACGACCGCGTCGATGAGCGTTTTGCCGTTCTTTAACCGCTCTGTCGTTTCGTCGTCAAAATAGGTCGAAAACGCTTCGTTGGGCAAAACCTTTTTTACGGTAAAGTTGACGAACTCCTGCGGAGAAAGCCGCCAAGCGGATGTGTCGCCGAATTCGCTTATGTAAAGCAGGTAGATATCCTCCACCTGAGCCTTCCTCATCCCGAGGAGCCGCGCGAGCGCGGAGGGGGAATGCGACGCGCCTTCAACGGCGGCGTTGATCAGCTTCTGCGCCGTTTTGACGTCTTCCCAATTGTCCCCGATGGCGGCTTTGAAATCCCTCTTGTTGTCGATGAGAAAGTTCATGACCTGCTGCACCGACAAATAATGATTGTTTTCGAATTCGCCGTTTTCCGCGTCCCTGTACGCAAGCAGCATCTTCGCGTCCTCCTCGGGCATCTCCGCGAGTTCGGCAATGTCCGCGTGGGACAGGCCGCCATCGTTCAGCGCGTATCCGATGATCGTGTCCAGTTTCCGAAGCTGCTTCAGGGAATCGGAGTCGAGCTCGGATTTGATGTCGTCGTTTGAAAGGATGAAGGAAACGGCCTCCTCGATCGATATGGTTCCCGCGTCGTCGTCGGCAAGAATAAAAACGGAGCGTATGCTTTCCGCGTCCATCTCGAGCGCATCCGCGATTTCCCGGTGGGAAAGCTTTGCGTCCGCCTTCGCGAGCTTGATGATGCGATCCAGCATCCTAAGCTGTGAAAGGGCGCCGCCGTCCAGCATCGCGCTTGTCACGCTGTTGGAAAGGATGAAGGAAACGAGCGTTTCGATCGACATGGCCGGTTCGCCGCCGGCGGAGGAGGAAGAAGAAAGCGCACCGAGAAGGCGCATGGCCAGCCGCTCGTATTCGCTTTTGCCAAGCCGCGCGTGAATCTCCTTGTCGAAGAACAGCAGCGTGCAGGCATCCAGGATCGACATTTTGTCCGTCTTGCCGCCGGCGAGGACGAAGATCGCCTTCGCGCCCTCTTCGTCAATGCTCAGTTCTTTTGCGATGTCTTTGTAAGAACGGGGTTCATCGCTTGTTTCGGCCGGCGCCGCTTGAATCGCCGCAAGCGTCGCAAGCGTGTCGGCGTCGTCGATGTACGATTCGCGCGCCTTGTTGCCTATGACCTCATTTTGCGCAAACGACAGGAATTCGGAACGCCGCATTTTCTCCGGCTCATACTCCGAATCGTTCATTCGATGATAAAAGCAGAGCATTTCCGCCGTTTCCAATCCGGTTCCGAGCATGGCCGCCAGCGTGTTCAAAGGAAGCGGTGCCTGCATCTCGTTTGTAACATTGACCGCGTTGTCGCCCTGATAAAGCATGTAAACCATTTCAAGCGCCTGCTTTTCAATTCCGAGCATATTCGCGAGCGTCGAAAGCGGAAGCCGCGCCCCGAGCGTTTTCTTGCTCGTCAATTCGGCCAGCATATCCATCTGCTCCAAGGCGTCCGCGTCGATATAGGACGAAAACATGGGATTGTCGGCGACCTCGGTCCGCATAAAGGCGATGAATTCGCGGAGCGTCATTTTTTCGGGAGAATGGCTTTTGTTTTCCATGCGGCGATAGACCCCGATCATTTCCGCCTCCTCTTCCTCCATGCCCAGCTTGCCGGCCAGTTGCCGAAAAGAAAGCCGTTCCCGCAGCGCCGTTTTGTCCGCGAATTCCTCGAGCACATCCATCTGCTCGATCGCGTCGTCGTCTATGTACGACGCGAACATCGGATTTTTGGCGACGTCGTTTTGCATGAAGTCGATGAATTCGTCCAGCGATATTCTCGACGGAGCGTAATTGGGATCTTTTGCAAAATAATACACGTACAGCAATTCCGCCTGATCTTCGTCCATTTCGATGACCGATGCCGTATCCAAATAACTCCGGCTCTTTGTCATCTCCGCTTTGTCCGTATAGGTTTGCAGGGTTTCGAGCCGATCCAGGGTGTCGGCGTCGAACATGGAGGCATAGTCTTGATCTTCCGCCACCGTGTTCACGACGTAATCCGCAAACGCGGACACGGTCATCGTGCCGCTCTCCGCGCCGCCGTCCTCCGTAAAGCGGTAGAGGTACAGGCTCTCGATGTCCTCGGCTTCCATCTCGAAGAAGTCCGCCATCTCATCGGCGGTCATTTCCCGCGTCAGCCTTTCTTTGCTCGCGAATTTATCGATGGAATCGATGTTTTCGGTCATGCCTTCGTCCATGTAGTCCGAAAACAATTCGCTCGACATGACGTCGTCCCTGACGAACACCAGGAAGTCCTCCGCTTTTACGGAAGGCGTTTTTCCGTCGAAATACAGATAATACAGCATACGGATGAGCTCCTCGTCCACATCGATCCCATCGTCCATTTCGGCGATGGCTTCCGACATATCCTCGGCGCTGCGCTCCTCGCCAAGCGTATTCTCGTATCCGACGATGCTTTTGACGCGTTCGTCGTCCTCCAACGCGGAAATGATTTCCATCGTGCTCTCCTCATCCTCCTTGCTGTTGTACAGCAGCACGATCTCGTTGTCCTTGGGGAAAACGCCGGCCAGCGGGTCGGTCCTGCCTTCCGTGAAGGAGATGGCGGTATTCCCCTGCAAGATGTAAAAGGAAACGAACAGCGCGACAAAAACAACCGGCATCGCAAATCTCGCCTTGTTGCTGAGCTTTGCGAAAAGGCCCATGGGGAAATGCGGATACTTTTTCCTGCTTTTCTCGATGCCGCCGTCAAACTTCAAAATCAAAAACGGCAGGACGACGAAAACGCACAGCATGCTGACAAATACGCCTTTTGCCAGAATGATGCCGAGCTCCGGGCCGAGTTTGAAGGAGAGAAAGACGAGCGCGAGCAATCCCACGACGGTGGTCAGCGCGCTGGAAGCGATCGAGGAAAAAGAATTGGCCAGCGCCGCTTTCATCGCATCCTCTTTGTCTTCGTGGAGCGGCTTTTCTTGGCGGTAGCGGTTCATCAGTATGATGGAATAATCCATCGAGAGCACGAGCTGCAGAATCGGCGCGATGGATGCCGTGATCTCGGCCGTATACGGAAATACGATGTTGGTGCCGAGATTGATCACGACGGCAATGCCGATGGTGATCATAAACAGGATCGGCTCCAGCCAGGACGCGCTCATGATCAAGAGGATGACGAGGAGCATGCCCACGGCCGACGCCAAAAGCGTCACGGACACCTCCGTGGAGGGAATGTCGTTGTTGCAGAACGCCATGTCGTATATGGCAAAGCCGTCGCCGATGGCCCGCTCGACGGAAAGCTCTTCCGCCGTGCCGTAGTCGAATCTCGTGTTTACGATGAACAGCGTATGATTGTCCTTGTTGTAATCCTCGTCGTCCGCCTCGTAGTCCACGCTGCTCACATAGGGAATATCGCTCAGTTCTTCCTCGATCCGGGCTATCTCATCCGCGCGCAAATCATCGAACATCACCCGTATGGACGATTTTTCTTCGTCGTCGGAAAACCACGCGTCCATGAGCGTAAAGCCCTGCTGCATATTGGAGTCTTCCGACAGATATTTTGTCATGTCCGTGTTGATTTCCATCCGGGCGGTCAGCAAGGCGCAAACCGCGGTCAAAACAAGCATGACAATCAGCAAAAGCTTTCTTTTGCCCACAATGAAATCGGCTGTTTTCCGGATCGCCGGCAATAAATCCACCTCCAAAGTCACAGAACTGTCTTGACGAAACATTGCAATCGTATTATAATAAACATGTGTTTATCGCACAACCGACAGATTTTTATAAACGGTTTATAAGTCAACATTTCGAGCCGAACTGTTGACCTGCGACAAAAAATCGAAATGAGAGGGGACCATGGAAGGAAAAGAAAACCGCCGCGTCGCGCTGACGAAGCGGATGTTAAAGGACACGCTGATTGAATTGTTGCGAGAAAAAGACATTTACCACATTTCCATAAGGGAGCTCTGTGAGCGCGCCGATGTGAACCGCACCACCTTCTATAAATACTATGGCAGTCAGTTCGACCTGCTGACCGATATGGAAAACGATATCATTGCCTTTATCAACAAGACGGTTGCGAAAAATCAGGCAAACATCGAAACGACGATCCGAGTCCTCTGCGAATACCTGGAAAACAATCTTGAATTCGCGCGCCTGCTGATCAACAACAACATCGATTCGGCCTTCCCCGAAAAGCTGTTTTCCCTCGCCGTCATCAAGGAAAGCTTCCTCAAAAATTGCTTTGGAAAGTATGACGCCGCAGAAACCGAATATCTGTTCAACTTTATCATTTACGGCGCTTTCAGAATCGTCTGCATGTGGCTGAACAGCGAAAAAAGGGAATCGCCCGAAACCTTGTCCGCGATGATCAAGCGGATCGCGGTGTGAAACCGGCGAAGGCGAAATCGCGGCGAAGGAGCAAAGACATGAACATACACATCGTCCGCACGGGCGGAACCATAGGCGCGGCGCGCGCGGACGGTGCGCGCGGATCCGTGCTCGCGCCCGCGGGGCCGAACGCGGCGCCGCTCGCCGTCCCGGACGGAATCCGCGTTTCCGAAAGCCGTCCCATGCATATATTGAGCGAAAACATGACCTTGGCGCACTGGCGGGATCTGCTCCTGCACCTTGACGGCCTCGCGCTCGACGGCAAGGACGGCCTGATCGTCACGCACGGCACGGACACCCTCGCGTACACCGCCTGCCTGCTCAGTCTGGCGCTTTCGCCGCCGAAGCTTCCCGTCCTCCTCGTTTCGGCGAACAGACCGCCGGAGGATCCCGCGTCGAACGGCCGGGGGAACCTCGCCGCCGCGTTCGCCGCCATAGGGGAAAACATCCCGCCGGGCGTATACGCGGTCTACGGGAACAGCGACGGACGGACCTACCTGCACGCGGGCGCGGAGCTTTTGCAGTGTCCCTGCGGCGGCGATGACTTCTTCAGCGTCTTTTACGGCGGTGCGGCGGGCGATCCGCTCGCCGAGATCGTCGGCGGCAAGCTGCATCTCCGCAGGGCGCACCCTGCGCCCCCGCTCCCCGGCGGCTTCGCGGCGGCGTTCGACGGACGCTTCCGCAGGGTATTGGCCATACGGCCCTACGTCGGCTTGGATTACGGCGCTTACGCGCTCGACGGCAAGGACGCCGTGCTGCACGGCCTCTACCATTCGGGCACGGCGGCGGCTTTTGACGACGAAATCGATGGAAACGCATCCATTCTGTGCCTCGCAAGGCGCTGCGCGCACGCGGGCATTCCGCTCTGCGTCGCGCCCTTTCCGCAGGCATTGGCGCGCGGCGGAAGGGGCGGCAAAACCCCTTACGAAACAACGGCCCGCATGCTCGATGCGGGCATCGTTCCCCTGTACGGCGTCAGCTTCGAGATGGCGCTCGTCATGCTGACGCTCGGACTCGCGCCGCGCCCCGGGCGGGATGCGGCCCGGCCGTGATCCAAAGAAACGCCGCATCGGGGAGCCGGTCAAAACCGCGCAAACGCCGCGATCAGACGAAGGCGTCCAAGGAGGCGTCCTCCTCTTCAAAGGTAACCCTGCTGAGTTCGTTGATGCGGATATCGTCCGTTTCCCCGTACTGATACAGCTGGTCGAGCATCTCCACGACCGTGCGGATGCGCGTCCTGAGCAGATATCCGTGCTTTTCGACGGCGGACAGCAGTTCTTCGACGTTCAGGTTGGGTTGCCAACCGTAGGCTTGGCCGTGATATTGACATATCTTCTCAACTATTTCCATCGTCTCTTCCCGGTTGAGCGGGAGCAGCTGCGTTGCGGAAGCGATCTCCGCCAGCGTCGCTTCGACCCTTTCCCTTTCCGCCTCCGTGAGCTGCGCGTCATCCAGACGGGCGTGTTCGTGCTTGGCCTCGATGACATCCGGCGTGTACGAGGCATTGAAGGCGAATATGCAGTGCGACGCCTCCGTGCGCGCGGGCCTGAGAAACTCGTCCATGTTGAGGTAGGCCTTCAGGCGCGACTTCCGCCCCAGGCGTCCGATCAATTCGGCTTCATCGAACAGGAGCACCCATCCGTCGTACCCGAAGAGCAGAAAGAGGTGCGACAAGAACGCGAAATAGTCCTGCAAATGGCGGGATTTCGCGAAGGCGACGTTGAAAATCGCGGGTTCGCCGTATATGCGCCGATAGATCTGCCGCAGCGTGGTGTTCGCCATGAAATTCCCTTCCAGATCGCCGAGCAAGAGGTATTTCTCCTCGTCGTCCTGCGTGCCCAGATAGGCTTTCAGCACGTAGTAGAGCTTGTTGACGCCAAGCCGCGTGAGGCAGTATTCGAGCAGGGACGCGACGATGGGATGCCCGGACGAAAGCTGTTCCAAGACGACGGAAATTCCGGGTTGTACCTGTTTCGGCAGGTATGTGTTCTGCAAAATCTTCGGATACAGCGTGTGCAGACTCGACAGCGGACTCTCCTTGCTCAGCGTCACCGTGCTGACCGCCATGTTCCGCTCCTGCGCCATGTTGAACACCGTATTCAACAGGTGGGTTTTTCCCTCGCCGTATTTTCCGGAGAGAATCCGTCCGCCCGATTGGCGGTTCTCCGCCAAATGCTCGAGCGCGTCCTGCATCTCGCGCATGATCCCGGGGCGGGCGGAAGAAAAGCAGTACCCCACCTCGCGGGACGGTATGCCCGAGCGCAGGGCTTCAATGATGCGTCCGGCCCGATAATCGTTCATTGGGCTTCTCCTTCCTTACCGCTCACGGCGGGCGAGCTTGTTCATGTCGATGATATCGGAAAATTTGTTGAAGCGCCGGCTCTCGACCTCGTTTTGGATGCGCATCCAGAGCGCCTGATACGACTTCAGCCCGGCCGCTTCGTCCTCCATCAGCTTCCTGTCAAAGGCGAACACGAACATCACATGGCTGAGCGTGTCGATCTCGTCGATCAACTCCCGAACGCTCTCATAGGCGTCCTCGCGCCGCATCTTCGTATAGCGTATCTCCTCCAAAGAGGAATTTTCGACCAGAATATCCAGATCATCCACGCCCACGATCAGTCCGGCGACGCCCGTCAAACGCAACAGCTCGATCAGGGAACGAAGCATGTGCCGCGCGTTGTGCTTGGTGATCTTGAACGGCGACAGGCCGAGTTTGCGCAGGGCCGGCAGACGGACGCTCTTGTCGCCGGCCATCCATGCGGACAGCAACTCCCGCGAAGCCGGTTCGAGCAGGGGATGACCCAAAATGCCGCCCGTCATCAGGGCGGCGCAGACGGCGAAGTTCTTGTCGATGCGCGGATTCTTGAAGAACAGGGCGCTGATCTGCGCGCGCAGCTCAAGGCGCGCAATCGGATCGAACATCCCCAAGCTCATCAGATAATCCGCGAAATTCATGCCCGGCGGGATGTCCTCATACCGATATCCCATCTGCGCGACGATATTCCGCGCGCAGATTTGCAGACAGGCGGGCAGGTCCGCCGCGTTCAAGATCGCGGCGTATATCTCCTTGAAATCGTGCATCCACACGTTCTTGGCGGAAAGATGCACGGCCCTGTAGCCCCGTTCTTCCGCTTCGGACAAAAAGAGACGCAGACAACGGCTCTTGCCGCTGCCCTTGCTCCCGGTGATGAACTTGATCTTGCTTCCTCCCGGCGCGATGTACGCGTCCAGATAGTGCTCCCGCCAAAAATCGACGATCATCCGGGAGTCCGCAAGCGCTTCGCGGGAGGCATCACCCTCCTCCGGATGCGCATTCGCGTTCAGCGAATCGAAATCGGCGCCCTGCAAATCCATTCATGCCCCTCCTATGCTTTGAAAAAGCGGATGGTGACCAAAAATTGCTCATTGCCGGCCGCGTCGATGATGCGAATCGCCTTGCTGTTGTTCCGGCTCGGGCCGAACTGGTATCTGCGCCCGTCGCCCGCCTCATCGGAATCCGAGGCATACAGGCGCGCCAGATCAAAGGCGTAGCTCCGCATGTCGTATTCCCGCCTGAAGCGGCTCATCGGCGTCAGGAATTTGTAGATCGTCGTCAGATAGACGTCGGCGCCCTCGATGGCTTTTTTGTCTTTCGAACCCGCCAAAAGAGCCAAATCGTAGGCCGCCGCCAATTCCGCCGCATACTGCTCCGATTTGAACGGGGCGGCGAGCAACTTGTTCCGCTTTTTTTCCAAGTCCTCCACGATCGCGCGCGGCCGCAGACCGGCGGCCTTGCGCCTGTTGATCATGAGTTCCTCGTTCTGCGGATCGATCTTCAGGCGATACGGAAACACCTCGTAGACGTTGTCCTCGCCCTTGATGTCGATGCGGCGCTCCTTGCACAGCGTCACCAGCTGCCGCGCGAAATCCCCGGATTCCAGATAGGCTTTCATGTCCGCGGACCGGATCTTCGCCGCGATGTCCGCCATGCTGCGGTCGCAATCGGCGACGATCGCGCCCGCGGCCGGAAGCTCGCGCGCGGCGGCTTTCAGATCCCCCGTTTCCACGCTCCTGTTGATGCGCTTGAGCAGCTTTTGATGGGTGGCGATCTGTTCCTTCAACTTCTCGGCAAGCTCCGCGTATTCCGTGTAAAATTCCTCGTAATTCATCAAAAAACTCCTTTTTTCGCGCCGGACTTGCCGGTATAATTCAGTTATTCGGACGCAAGCGAGTTCGTCCGGCCGATTCCTTGTGCGGATTCGCAATATTAAATATTTTAACTTGCTTGCCGTCGATTGTCAATCGCATTCTCGCAGCCGTTTAATTCCGGAATTTGGAATTCGGGCTTGGAATTTTGGAGAGCCGATGCATCAAAAAACCTTTGACACGCATGCGTACTCCCTGCCGCGCATCCGCCTGTACCCTTGGCAGGAGGATTGTCTTGCGCGATGGTTTGACAACGGATGCAGGGGCATCGCCGGCGTGGCGACCGGCGCGGGAAAGACCCTGCTGGCTCTGGCGGCGGCCTATCATCTGGCCGCGCGCCGGCCCGCCGAGCCGCTTAAAATCAAAATCATCGTTCCCAAGGTATTCCTCGCCGCGCAGTGGCGCGCAGACATCATGCACTTCCTCGGCGTCCCGCGCGGGGACATCGGACTGTACTGCGGCGCGATCAAAGAGGACAGCGGCAAGCCTTTTATGATCTACGTCATCAACACGGCGCGCCTCTGCGTGTCGCGGCACATCCTGAAGGACGCGTCCGAAGGCGCCTCCGTGCTGCTGATCTGCGACGAGTGCCATCACTTCGGCAGCGCGGAGAACGCGCACGTGTTCGACTTCCTGCCGCACGTGCCAAAGGAGCGCTACTTCGCGCTCGGCCTGTCGGCCACCCCCGAGGGCGAAAATTACCGCGAAACGGTCGTGCCCGCCCTCGGCAGGGAAATCTACCGCTACGATCTGTCCGACGCGGCGCGCGATCGAATCATAGCGGACTGCGCGGTCTTTCACATCGCGGTGGATTTTCTGCGGGACGAACGGGATGAATACGAAGAATTCTCCCAAAAGATCACCGCGCTCCTGCGCAAATTGCTGCGAATCTGTCCGTCCCTCCGCAAGGCGTCGCACAGAACATTCTTCCAAAAATTGTTACGCCTTCAATCGCGCGGGGGCGAGGAGGGCGCGCTGGCGGGTGCCTTGGTGATGTTGCTTTTTCGGCGCAAGGAGGTCATACACAAGGCGCGGATGCGGATGGACTGCGGCGCGGAGATCGTGCGGCGGCTGATGCCCGACCACCGCATCATCCTGTTCACCGAGCGCATCGAAACGGCGGACATCCTGTTCAACGCACTGCACGCGGACTTTCCCGGACAGATCGGCCGATATCACAGCAATATGGGCGCGGAGGAGAAAACGCGCGCGCTGGATCGCTACAGAAGCGGGGAAATCAAGGTGATCGTGTGCTGCCGCGCCTTGGACGAGGGCTTGAACGTGCCGGAAACGGACGCCGGCATCATCCTGTCGGTCGGCAGCGGCGCGCGGCAACGCATCCAGCGCATCGGCCGCATCCTGCGGCGCGGGCGCGCGGACCGGCCGAAGAAGATCTACTACCTGCACATCGCGGACAGCGCCGAGGCCGAAGAACTCCTGCCTGCGGAGGATGCAGACGCAGGAATCGCAGAGCGCCCGCCCGCAGAATCTCCGGAGGCGGAGGATTCGGGAATCGGGGCCGCAAAGGAAACGGACGCCGGCCCGTACAGGCTCGCTTGGACCCTTGACGGCGATCTGCTGCCGGATCCCGCGTATGCGGCCTTGTCGGAACGGGTGACGGAGCATCTGATTCGATCCGGCGCTTCGGAGCGGCATCTGCGCAACGCGAAAGCGCATCTGGACAGGGGCTGCGTCCGCACCGATTTTCTGCTGCCGGAATCCGCCTGCCGCGAAGGGCTCGAACGGGCGCGGCCGGACGAAAAGGATTATTGGATCGCCATGCTGCTCATGGCGCGAAGCCGTGAAGGATTGCTGTGAAAAGCCCCGGACGGAAGGACGCGGCCACGCATGCGCGCCCGCCGGGCCGGGCGCGGCGCCGTTCTCCGCCCCGGGCGGATATCAGGCGAACAGATCCACCGCGCAGTTCGTATACACCTTCTGCACGTCGTCGTTTTCCTCCAGAGCCTCTATCATGCGCGTCAGGTTCTTGACATCCCCCTCCGCAGGCGTGGTTTCCATGGAAGGCACGTACTCGATATCCGCTTCGGCAAGCTCGTAATGCGCGCTTCGCAGGGCGTCGGCCACCGCGTCGAAGGCTTCCTGCGAGGTTCGGATTTCAAAGCTGTCGTCGTAGCTGATCATGTCGTCCATGCCGGCCTCCAGCGCCAGATCCATCAGCGCCTCCTCGTCGATGGAATCATTTTTCTCTATCAGTATGACGCCCTTGCGCTCGAACATGTAAGACACGCAGCCGGGCACGCCGAGATTGCCGCCGAATCTGTCGAAGGTGTGCTTTACGGCCGACGTGGTGCGGTTCTTGTTGTCGGTCAGCACGTCCACGATGACGGCGACGCCGCCGGCGCCGTAGCCCTCGAAGCTGCCCGGTTCATAGGACTCGCCCGCCAGCTCGCCCGTCCCCTTCTTGATCGCCCGCGCAATGTTGTCGTTCGGCATGTTGATGGACTTCGCCTTCTCGATGGCGTGCTTGAGGCTTATGTTGTAATCGGGATCCCCGCCCGCCTTCGCGGCGACGGTGATCGCCCGCGCATACTTCGTAAACACCGCCGCGCGCTTTGAATCCTGCGCCGCCTTGCGGCCCGCTATGGTTCCGTGTCTGCCCATGTTCTTCTACCTCCATGCTTTCCTGCGTTTTTTTACAGGGTATTATACCATGAACAAACGCAAAAATCCGCATTTTTCATTTTTTCGAATTAAACCCGGCGGTCCGAGTGATGCAGCGAAACCACGCACTCCACGTGTCCGGTATGCGGAAACATGTCCACGGGCGTCGCTTCGACGAAGGCGTAGCCCGCTGCGGTCAGGCGCTTTACGTCGCGCGCGAGCGTGGCGGGGTCGCAGGATACGTAGACGATGCGCGCGGGCGCGCCGGCCGCGATCGCGGACAAAAGCTCCGCGCGGCAACCCGCGCGCGGCGGATCGAGGATCACCGTCCGCGGCCTCTCCCGCGCGAGCAGAGCGGGCAGCGCGCGTTCGGCGAGATCGCGCACGAAAACCGCGTTCGCTATGCCGTTGCGCGCCGCGTTGCGTCGCGCGTCCGCGACGGCGGACGCGTCCGATTCGACGCCCACCACGCGCCCTGCCGCTCCCGCGCAGCGGAGTCCGAGAACACCCGCGCCGCAATACAGATCAAAGACCGTGTCCCTTCGCCGCAGATCCGCATACTTCGTGACCGGGTCCCAGAGCGCGCGGGCGCCGGCCGGATTCACCTGAAAGAACGCGTGGGGCGAAATGTCGAAATGCAGTTCGCCGAGCCTCTCCGAGATCGTGCCCTTTCCCGCCGCAAGGACGGGCCGGACGCCCGCATCCGGCGGCACGAAAACGACGCTTTCGAGGCTGTATGTCGCGCCGTTCTCCCCGGGGGGAAGCGCGGAAACGGCTTCCCCCATCGCCGCGAGCAGACTCCCGGCGCCGCGCGGCCGACTTTCGCTTACGGAGAGAACGGCCATGACCTCGCCCGTGCCGAAAGCCGTCCGGACGGTGAGCCCTCGCACGAGGTCCGCCGTCCGGTCCGCCCGGCGCGAAGCTGCGGCGAAGCGCCGCAGCACGCCCGCCAAGGCGTTTGCGGGCGGCGCTTGGATGAGGCAATCCGGCGCGTCCGCGAGCGCATGGCTTTCGGCGGCGTAAAAACCGACCCGCGCGCCCTCCACCGCGTAACGCGCCTTGTTGCGATAGCGCCAAGGGTTCTCCATCGCCACGATGGGCCGGATCACAGGCGCGCGGACACCGCCGATGCGAACGAGCGCGGTTTCGACCAAGCGCTCCTTCATGCGGGCCTGTTCGGGATAGCGCATGTGCTGCAGGGAACAACCGCCGCAACGCGAAAACTGCGCGCAAAGCGGCGCAACGCGATTCGGCGAAGGCTCGATGAGCCGCTTCAGCGAAGCCACGGCAAAACGCCGTTTCATCCGTTCGATCGTCACGAACGCCAAGTCGCCCGGTATCAAGCCCGGAACGAACACGGCGAGGCCGTCGTCCATGCGGCCGACGCCCCGCCCCGAGGCATCCGTGTCCGTGATCCTGACCGCGCCGGCAGCTTCCGCTTCCCGCCGCGCCGCAGACGCTCCCGTGCCGTTTTCCCCGTGCGCCGTCATTCCCCGTCCAGGGTCCGAACCACGGCCGTATACAGCTCCGGCATGATCTTCTTCAGGCGCACCGGTTTGAGATTGTGATCCGTGATGCCGTGCCAAGTCCTGCCTGCGGCGAGCAACTCCCCGCTCTCCTTTCGCAGGATCTCGTAGCCCATCACGATGCTGGCGCCGCCCAGATCGTCCACGCGGCACACGATGTCGAGCACGTCGTCGTAGAACGCCGGACGCCTGTACTTGCACGCGATCTCCGTGACCGGAAGCCATATGCCGTCCTTTTCGAGCTTGGCATAGGGATAGCCGATCTGCCGCAGGTACTCCGTTCGGCCGATCTCAAACCACTTGATGAAATTGCCGTGATACGCGACGCCCATCGCGTCCGTATCCGCGTAGATCACGCGCGTTTCGGAATGAAATCTCTTGGCCATGCGCCCGTCCTTTCCGTTTCGCAGACGACCGGCGCGGCATGCCGGTCCGCGCCGCTCAATCGTCCGACGTTTCCTCGCCGGCCGCCTCTTCCCCCTCCTGTGCTTCTTCACCCTCCTGCACATCGTCGGAAAGCATGTCCCGATACCAGCAGAGCGCTTCCACATAGGCCTCGTATATGCTCTCCGTCGTCAGATCGTAGAGGATCAGCATGCGGGAAACCGCCGACCAATTCGCCGATTCGTAATGGATCATGAAGTTGTAGACGTCGCCGAATTTCCCCCTGTGCAACACGAGGGCCTCGCGGATGTCGTCGGACACGAGCACGAGCTTCAGCGCGTCCTCCATGGACATTTCCAGCATCGCGTCCAGCACGGAAAAGATGCCCATGAGGAAGAGGCTCTGCGCGTCGGCGTAAAGCCCGAATTTGATCGCCAACGCCTCCGCAAACCGCGCGCGTATCAGCGACAGCTTCGTGATCTCGTTCGGTTTTTCCGATCCGAGCTTGTTGGCCGCGGCGGCCGTGATCCACTTGCGCACCTCCTCCTGTCCCAGCATGACCACGGCGCCGCTTATGGTCTTGATCTCGTTCCTGCGCCCCATGTTCCCCGTGTTGACCATGCGAAGCAGGGAGATGGTCAGCGCCGGATCCCGTTGGATGACCTTCGCCACGGCATCGAAGTCGAAATTTTCCGCACGGACCTTGTTCAGCAGGTTGATCATGTTGACCTGCAAGGGAGAAACCTTGTTGTCCCCTTCGGAAAAGGGCATGCGGTAAAAACTGCCCTCGAACAGGCCCTTGTAGTTCTTGCGCGCGCTTTGGAAGATTTCCATGGAATTTATATTGGTGTAGACGTAACTCATATGCGAAAATCTCTCCGCGACCTGCGTCCTGAGCGTCACCTGCTTGGGGTCGCCGAATATCCGTTGATCGTAAAACATGAAATCGCAGAGCTCCAGAATATGAATATACGCCACGATGTTATTTATCCTGCATATTCCGAAGCGATACCCGCGCTCCTTGAGCCGCCGGATGTTGCTCACATTCATCGCATCGCCCTTCACGTTGCCGTCGATGAGGAAGATGATCTTGTCGGGCGGTTCGTTGCACACCTTGTCGAGCTCGGTCATGAGCATGAGCTTGCTGACGGGAACGAAGATCGGCTTGCCCATCGTAAGCGCGTCCAGACCGACCACGCGCAACATGGAAAGCAACGGAGAGTGCATGGCGCCGTCGAAATGAATGCCCTCCTTCGCGGCCGACAAAAGGTCATTGCCCTTGCTGTACTGAAACATGTATGCCTCGACGGCATTTTCCTCGTTGAAAAGAGGTACCGGCACCACCAACAAATCCACTTGTTGTTCTTCTCCTTTCCCTGGTCAAGGCGCAATGCGCCCGCCCCGCCGCAACCGCGCGCGCGTACAAAAACACCCCGCGCGCCGCGCATGCGGATATATTTGTTCTTATTATACATCAAAACAGTATTAATATAAAGAGGTATAGTTGTCTTTTTTTATGTCGGCGGGGTGTATGCGGGGGGGGTGCAGGGCAGACACGCAAAGCCCATTCCAAAATTTGGAATGGGCTTTGCGTGTCTGTTCCAAAACAAGCGCCCGCATATTCAGATATTGCAGCTCCTGTCATAGGCCGTGAAATTCGCGTTCATGATGTTCTTCACCTGCGCGCAGTCGCCCACGCAGTACACATCCGGGATGAGCCCGATGAAGCGGTCGGCCGTCTCCCGGTTCTCTCGCATGCCGAAGGCTTCGACGACGAAGTCCGCCTCCGGATAACGGATGTTCCAATTTTTATCTTCAATCTCAATTTTACCCTCTTGCACGGAGCGGACGAGGTTTTCCCCGACGAGCGCGACCTTGTTGTCGGCGAGCAGCTGCATGAGCATGTTGCGCGCCAGATCGTGTCCGCCGCTTGCGAAATCGGCCACCGGGATCTTATCGACGACGGTGACGGCGTGCCCTTCCATGGCAAGGGCAAGCGCGGATTCGCAGCCGGAGAGCCCGCCGCCGAGCACGGCGATCCTGCTGCCCTTGGGGAAGGTCACGCGCCCTCCGTCCACGTCGAGCACGTTGTGGACGTTCCCTCCGTCGAGGCCGGGAATCGGCGGGCGGGCCGGCACGGCGCCGGCGGCCACCACGATGGCGTCCGGCTTTTCCGCCATGACGTTCTCTGCGGTCGCTTCCGTGTTCAGGCGTATGTCCGCGCCGCAGGCGAGGGTTTCGCGCTGCAGCCATTCGGTGTAGAAGAGCATGTCGTCCTTGAACGGCAGACGGCTCACGTCCTTCAGGAGGCCGCCGAGCGCGCCGCTCTTCTCGAAGAGCACCACCGCATGCCCCTTTTCGGCGAGCGTGCGCGCGGCCTGCGTGCCGGCGACGCCTCCGCCCACGACGACGACCTTCTTCTTTTTGTCTGCGGGCCAAGGCCGCGAATAGCGCCACGTGCGCGCGAGCTGCGGGTTGACGGCGCAGTGGATGTGGGTGCCGTAGCCGCCCGCGCACATCCAGCAGCGCAGGCAGGGACGCACCCTTTCAGGCTGTCCGCGCCAGGACTTGTTCAGCATGTCGGGGTCGGCGAGCAGGGCGCGCGCGACGGACACCATGTCCACGCTGCCCTCGGCGATGAGCGCGTCCGCCATCTCCGCCGTCGTGATGCCGCCCGCGACGCTGACGGGTATGCGAATCTCCTTGCACGCCTTGATCTCCCGCGCGTAGGGGACGTTCGCGCCGCGCGGACGGAAATAGGGAGGCATGCTGTAGAATTGGCCGCGCGTTTCGACGATGAGGCCGGCGGAAACATTGATGAGATCGATGTATGCCTGCGCCTCCTTGAGGAAATCGATGACCTCGGGCGTGCGCATCCCCTCCGGGACGACTTCGTCGCCCGATATGCGCAGTTCGACGATGAAATCGGGGCCGACGGCCTCGCGAACGGCACGAAGCAGGGCGAGCGGGAAGCGCCTGCGCCGCTCCGGGCTGCCGCCCCACATGTCCGTGCGCGTGTTCGTCATGGGCGACAGGAACTGCGCGACGAGGTTGCCGTGCGCCCCGTGGATGAGGACGCCGTCGAAGCCGCAGCGCTTCAGCCGCGCAGCGCAGTCCGCATAGGACGCGATGACGCGCTCGATGTCGTGCTGGTCCATCTCCTTGATGTACCTGCATCTGCCGGGGATCGTGAAGTTCGACGGCGCGATGGCGTGGGGCGTCGTGATGAGCTCGGCGTCCGCGCCACGCCCGGCGTGCACGAGCTCGACGGAGAGCTTGGCGCCGTGGCGGTGCGCCGCCTCGGCCATCATGACGAGCCCCGCGATCTTGAGTTCGTCGGTCACGTCGATCTCCGCGCGGTAATCGACGGCATTCAGGTGATCGACCGGCGTCGCGCCGAGGTGGATGATCGCCGCGCCGGTTTCCGCCTGCCGCTCGACGAAATCGATGTAGCCCTGCGTGGGTTCCCCCGCGGACGTCGTCATGTCGCAGACCATGGGAGAGAATTCCACACGGCTTTTGAATGTCGTATTGCCCACCTTGAGCGGGGTGAATATATGTTTGAAGTTGTTAAATGACACCATCTCATGCCTCCCGGTTTTCAATTTGGTAACTGCTCGCCCACCCTGCACTTTTGATTGAACCTTTGAACAGCAAGCCGCATGCCGCCCCGAAGCCGCGAACAGAGGTCCGGCGCGCGCGGCGCGCGCTATACGACCGTCAGGAGCCCGCCGTCATGCGGCAGCACGGCGCCCGTGATCTGCGCGCCGGCCGGCGACGCGAGGAATACGCACAGGGCGCCGATCTCGATGGGTTCGCCGAAGCGGTGCGCCGGAAGCTCCTTCTCGATCGTTTCGATGAAGCTCGGCGGGAGGTCCTTGTCCAGATCCGAATGCGTGGGGCCGGGGGCGACGGAATTGACGCGAATGCCGTAATCGCCGAGGGTGACGGCCAGATACTTCGAGAAGATGTCTATGCCGGCCTTGGATGCGTTGTACGGCGCATTGGGGTGTTCCTTCGATCCGGACACGCGCTGCCCGCCGACGGAGGAGATGTTGATGATGCTTCCGCCGCGCCCCGCGTCGCGCATGCGCGGCGCGATATGGAAGATGACGTTCGCGACCCCGTGCAGGTTCGTGTTGATCACGCGATGCCATTCGTCAAGGCCCTTTGGATCGAGAAAATCCGTCGTGGTGGCGACGCCCGCGTTGTTGACGAGCACGTCCACGCCGCCGAAAAATTCGAAAATCCCGTCCGCGGCGGCCTGCACGGACGCCGCGTCCGAGATGTCGCAGCGGAAACACGCGTATTTCCCTCCGTGAACGGCGAAGCCGTCCGCCGCCGCCTTCCCGGACGCCGCGTCGCGGCACAGGACGGCCACATTCGCCCCGCTCTGCGCGAACGCCGCGGCAATCCCGAAGCCGATGCCCCGATTCCCGCCCGTCACGACCACGTTCTTCCCCGATACATCGAAAGCCTTGGTCATGTCCTTGATGGGTGTGGATTTGTACATGCTGAACTCCCTCCTCTTTAATTTGGTTACGGAACAATTTTTGAGTGGTTTTTCCGAAAAGATGAAACGACGACGGATCCGGCGGAATGACCGGAAAATTTGGATGCGTCTGCATATCTGTATGTTTAGTATAGTACAAATCCGACGCATATTCCCAAAAGATATACATATATCTTTATGAATTCTTTTTATTGTACAATGCCGCGCATAAAAACTACAATTGACAGTAAGGTATTGCCCTTCCCTTCCCCGCCGTTGAACCGCGCGCGGTCCTCGGCACATCGCCGCCGCGCGCCGAGAAAGGATGGTTCCGCGTATGACATTGCCGAAAACCTGCAAGGCAGCCGTGCTGCCGGATTACGGAAAGCCCTTGGAAATTCGAGAAGTCGCGATCCCCGCGATCGAGGACGGCGCAATCCTCGTGAAGGTGGAAATGGCCGGCATATGCGGATCGGATCTGCATATTTGGCACGGGCGGATGGGCATCAAGGCGCCGACGCCCTACATCATGGGGCATGAAACGATCGGGCGCATCGTCGCGCTCGGGCGCGGGCGCGTGCATGACGCCGCCGGCGAGCCCCTGCGCGAGGGCGACCGCATCCTGTGGGCGCACGCGGACTGCTACGATTGCTATTACTGCGAGATCGCGCGAAAGCCCATGCTCTGCGAGCACCGCATCGGCTACGGCATGGCACCGCCCGAGAAGCTGATGGGCGGCTTCGCGGAATACGAATACGTCATCCCGCGCACGAAGGTCGTGAAGATCCCGGACGACGTCAGCGAGGAGGAGTCCATCGGCGTCGCGTGCGCGTTTCGCAGCGTCGTGGCGGCCTTCGAAAAGCTCGGCGGCATCGGACTCGCCGATTCGACGGTGATACAGGGTGCGGGACCCGTCGGCCTGTACGCCACCCTGCTCGCCAAGGAGAGCGGCGCGGGGCAAGTGATCGTCGTCGGCGCGCCGGCCGGGCGTTTGGCGCTGGCGAAGCGTTGGGGGGCCGACCACGTCATAGACATAGACGAGGTAAAGGAGCACGCCGCGCGCAAGGAGCGGATTTGGGCGCTCACGAACGGGCGCGGGCCGGAGCTCGTCGTCGAATGCTCGGGCTTCCCGCCGGCCTTCGCCGAAGGCGTCGATCTCGTGCAGAAGGGCGGTCGATACCTCGTCGTGGGGCAGACCTCCCCCGCCGAAATCCCCTTCACGCCCTATGCCCTCGTGCAGAAGAACCTACAGATCATCGGCAGCGGCGGCGCCATCATCCACCATTTCTACAAGGCGCTGCAATTCATCCGGTCGCGCAAGGACAAGTACCCGCTGGCCGATATCGTGAGCCGCACCTACGCGCTCGAGGAGGTCAACGAAGCGCTGGCGGACATGCAGGCGGGCCGCGAAATCAAGCCCGCCATCGACAACAGGGCGCGCTGACATGGCGGGCATGCGGCTCCACGTCCTCGAAAACGGCGCGCTGGTCGGGCCCAAGACGAACTCCGTCGCCGACGCCGATCCGTCCGAGATGCAGACCGCGCCGATCTGGAGTGCGCTCCTCGAGCATCCGGACGGCCCGCTCCTGCTGGACGCCGGCTGCCACACGGACGAAAAACGGCAGCACCCGATGATCTTCAAGGATTTTTCTATGCGGCCCGAGGATCACATCCAAAGCCGCCTCGCCGCGCTGGGCCTCGCGCCAAGGGACATCCGCCGCGTCGTGGTTTCGCATCTGCACGCCGACCATTCGGGCTGTCTCGAGCTGTTCAAAGAGGCCGAATTCTTCGTCCACGAGGACGAATTCACGCAGCGCGTGAAGCTGTACGCGCTGGACGACGCGTCCGCCGGCTCGACCGGCGACATCGCGTTCTGGATAGCCCAAGGGCTCCGCTGGACGCCGATCCCGAGAGATGAGCCGGAGCGGGAGCTGCTGCCCGGCGTGCGCATCCTGAACCTCGGCCCGGGCCACTCCTTCGGCATGCTGGGCCTGCTCATAACGCTGCCCAAGACGGGGAAAATCCTGCTGGCGGGCGATGCGGTCTACAACCGCGAAAACGTGGGACCGCCCGTGCGTCTGCCCGGCAACGTGTTCGACCGGGAAGGCTTTGTCCGAACCGTCGAGCGCGTCGTCCGCCGCGCGAAGGACGAGGGCGCCCTGCTCTGGTACGGCCACGACGAAGCGCAATTCGCCGCATTGCGCAAGTCCCCTGCGGGTTACTATGAATGACTTTATTGTATTATTAAGGAGATAATATATGATCTCAACATTTCTGGCAAGCCGCAACCCGATCCTCTTCGGGCGCGGCGCGTCGAAGCGCGTCGGTGAGGAATTGCGCGCGCTCGGCTGCAAAAAAGCGCTCGTGGTCTTTGACAAGGGCGTAAAGGCCGCCGGGATCGTCGACGGGATACTGGACGCCATCCACGAGGCCGGCATCGAGACCGTCTGCTACGACGGCGTGCTCCCGGACCCGCCGGATTACACGGTCGAAGAAGCTGCGGCGATCGGCAGGGCGGCGAACGCGGACGGCGTGGTCGCCGTCGGCGGCGGCAGCTCCCTCGACACGGGAAAGGGCGCGAAGGTGCTGCTGACGAACCCGCCGCCAATTTCCAATTATTACCTCGCACACGAGGACATCCGCCCGGACACCGGCGCGATGAAGCCCATCATCGTGATTCCGACGACGGCGGGAACCGGCAGCGAGGCCACGCCCGGCGGCATCATCACGGACACGAAGAACAAGCGCAAGCAGAACGTGCCCTGCGCGACGGATCTCGGCATCGTGGACCCGGAGCTCACGATCGGCCTGCCCCGGGCGGTCACCGTGACGACGGCCGCAGACGCGCTCTGCCACGCGGTGGAAGCCTTCACCTCTGCGGAGAGCAACGCGATCAGCGACGTCCTCGCGGAACGGGCCATCGCGCTGATCGGCGCGAACCTGACGCGCGCCGTGCAAAACGGCGCGGACGCGGAAGCCCGCGAGGGCTTGCATCTGGCCGCTACGCTGGCGGGCCTTTCGATCATGGGACCGTTCTGCAACGTGCCCCACGAGATCGGCCTCACCTTGGGTATGCTCTTCCGCATGCCGCACGGCACGGCCTGCGCCATGACGCTGCCGGAAGCCCTGCGCTTCCTGTCGCCCGCCTCCCCCGCGCGCGTCGCGAAGGTGGCGCGCCTCCTGGGGGCGGAATTGCCCGGGGACGCGCCGGCCGAAACGATCGGCGCCGTCGCGCACGAAACGGTCGCGACGCTCTACAGGACGGTCGGTTTTCCTAAATTTTCAGAATTTGTAAAATCGAAGGATGATGTGCTCGCGTCCGTTCCCGCCATCATGGAGGCGATGCCCTTTCACTTTTCGCCGCGCCCCGTGACGGCGGCGGACGTTTCGGCCATTCTGGCGGAGGCCTACGACAGGTAACAGACAAGGAGATCGATATGGAAAAGAGGCTCGCGGGCCGCGTCGCCATCGTGACGGGCGCGACATCGGGAATCGGAGAGGCCATCGCGCTGCGCTTCGCGCGGGAGGGCGCGCATGTGGCGCTGGCGGGCCGCCGCGAAGAGCTCGGAGAGAGGAACCGCCGCCGCATCGCGGAGGCGGGCGGAGAAGCCGTGTTCATAAGGACGGACGTGACGCGCGGCGAGGACGTCAAGGCGCTCGTCGCCGCGGTCATGGCGCGCTGCGGCCGCGTGGACATCCTCGTGAACAACGCCGGCGTGCTGGGCAACATCCCGTTCGAGGAGGCCACGGTCGAGGACTGGCACCGCCTCGTGGACACGGACGCGCTGGGCGGCATCTGCGCCATGTGGGAGGTTCTGCCGATCATGCGCGAACAGAAATCGGGCAACGTGATCAACGTCACATCCATCGACGCCACGCTTTCGACGCCGCACGAACCGCTGTACTGCTTCATAAAGGCCGGCATGGAGCACCTCACGCGCTGCCTGGCCAAGCAGTACGCGGCCTTCGGCATACGGCTCAACAATCTGGCGCCCGGCCTCGTGGCGACGGATCTCGCCCGCAACAACCCCGAGATGTTCCGCAAGCTCGAAGAGGGCATCCCCCTCGGCAGGGCCGGCACGCCGAAGGAGATCGCGGACATCGCCGCCTGGCTCGCCTCGGACGAGGCGTCCTTCGTGACGGGCGCCACGATCGAAGCCAACGGGGGCTGCGTGCGCTAGCCGTCCGCGCCTTCGTCGAGCGCGAACGCAAATCTGTGCAGCAGCGCGGCCGTTTCGGCGCGCGTTGCCGTGCCGCGCGGGTCGAACGCGTTGCCGGGCTTGCCCTTGAGCAGCCCTTCCGCGTACGCCCATATCACGGCCTCCGTCGCCCAATCGGATATGTCCGCAACGTCGCCGAAGGGCAACCGCACGGCCGGATCGCTCTGCAATGTCGCGCCCGCAAACGCCGCGTATCGGAACAGCAGGGTCGCGAGGTCCTCGCGCGTGATCGCCCGATCCGGTTCAAACCGGTTCCCGCCGACGCCGCGCGCGATCCCCGCTTCCGCCGCCCACGCGATATAGGGGGCGAAATACGCGTCCGCGGCCACGTCCGCAAACGCGCCGGCGGCATAGCCCGCAGCGTCCGCCCCGAAATGCCTGCCGAGCACCGTCACCATCATGCCGCGCGTCACCGCCGTCTGCGGCGCGAACTCGGTTTCGCTCACGCCCGTCATCATCCCTTCCGCGTAGACGAAAGCCACGTCCTCGAAGAACCAGTCCCCTTCTGCGACATCGACAAAGGGCAGTCCGCCATAGGCCAGCACGTACACCGACAGATGCGGCGGGCGGAAGCTCACGGTCTTGTCCGATGCGCTGTATTCGCTCGGAATCCTTTCCTTCGCGCCGTCGTCCGCAAGATACCACACCTGCACGGGCAAGCGGCCCGCATAGGGCATCACGATCACGATCTCCCCCTTGTAATCGTGTATCAACACGCCGCCGGAACGCACGGAGATGTCGAACGCGCCCGCGTCGCGCGGCAGGGCGGCCGCCTGCTTTGGCGAGAGTTCCTCCGCCCCGCGCTCTCGCAGCTCGACCGTGATCTCGTCGCCCTTGGCCTGCGCCACCAGCGAAAGCACGGCTTCCCTGTCGAGCGTCACGCGCTCGCGCGGGAAGCGGATCTCGATCTTGAGATCCCTCTCCGCTATGGCGCGCAGGCCGGACTTGGGCAGAAAGGTCACCGCGTTTGCGTCTGCCACCTTCGACAGGTCGAACGACGCCGTGCCGCCGGACTCCTTATCAATGATCTCCTCGACCTTGTTCTGCGGCAGCCGGATGACGATCCCGTCCTCGTTCTTCTCGTAGTCGAGCGTCACCTGCCCGTCGTCGGCCGTCACGGCGGGAAGCGTTGAACCGGAACCGCTGCCCCCCGTGCCGCCGCCGGACGACGAAGGCGCGCCCTCCGCGATCTCGACCGTCGCGTACACGCTCGCAAAGGCGGAATCCGTCGCCGCATAGCGCACATAGTACAGGCCCGGCGCGAGGCCCGCCGCGAAGCCATCCGTCAATTTGATCCACGCGTAGCCGTCCGCGCTGTACTCCGTCGCGCCGCCGGCGTGCAGGATCCTCCCGTCTTTCGCGCCCTGCACGCTCTCCCCGACCGCCGTGACGCGCGGCGCGGAGGCCGGTCGTGCCGGAATGTTCAAATATTGGGGCAAGCTGTCAACGCTCGCAATCGGGTATCCCGAAACCGCGTCCACGCGGCGTATCTCGACGGTCCCGCCGAACCACGCCTCGTCGATCGGATACGCGCCGTTCGTCACCGACACGGTGTTGCCTTCGCCGAAGCGATACGCGCCGTCCGGCAGAATCAGCGATTCGGCGCTGTAGCGTATCGCGGCCGCCGGCGCCGCGCGGCGGTTTACATAATGCGCCGTAAGCGACAGGTCGGCGTCGGGCATGACGATCGTGCCCCGCAAACCCTGCGGGAGAACGATCTGCGCGATATCCGCGTCGCCCTGCGTCCAGCCCACGAAGGCTTCGCTCGCCGCAGGGCTTCTGCCCGCGATCGGAACGATCGCGCCGGCGGGATATCTGCCCTCGACCGGAGCGCCGTCCGTGATCCTGAGCGTATGGGACGAGGTGATGTTCGTGACGTTTACGATCCCCTGTGCGACGGAAGCGTCGCTGAACACGACGACGATTCGGTGCGCTCCCCCGACATCCGTCCAGCCGCCGTGCAGCGCGATTTGCAAGCGCGAATCGACGAACTTGTCCACGCCGTCGAGGAAGAACGGCCTGCTTGTCTCCGTTGTCGCCGCATACAATGCGGGATCGAGTTCTGCAAAATCCTCCCTGCCGGGCGGCCGCAGGTACACGCCGGCCACGTCCGCGCTTGCAACGCTCGTGCGCAGCGTATAGGGCGATGCGGCGTAAGCGCCGTTCGCGTCGCTGTCCGGCAGCTTCTGGTAGGCGTCCGTCACGAGCGTCAGGTAGTTGTGCCCCGCCGCGTTGAGGAAGTACGCCGCTTGCTCAAAGGCTTTGCTTCCCGCTGTGATGCGAACGGGCTCGGAGATCATCTTCGCCTCCGAACCGTTGAAGAGCCGGACAGCGACGTCGCCGCTCGTCACATTCCTTAGAAACACGCGGTACGTATAGCCCCAATCGTTCGTGACGGGAACGACGGAATCGACCTCGGCAAGCACGCCGGTGAGCGAAACCGCGCCCGCGATCGCGGACGGGTCGATCGGGTTTTGATCGTGGTCGAGCGTGAACTGGATGAAGCCCGTGGAATATCCGGGGAGCGACGCGCCCGCAAAGGTCTTGCCGGCTTCGATGGCCCGCGGGATCGTGACGGCCGCCATCGTGCTCGTCGCGAGGACGGCCTCCGGCTGCGAAAGCTGATAGAGATAAGCGTTGCCCAAATCGGCGAGGTTCACGGCGACGTTGATCCGGTCGCCCGTCTTTCGGCTCATCAGCGGCTCGACGGGGATGGTGTAGGTCGTTCCGCCGGACGCATTCGTGAAATCGGAAGCGTTTTCGGCCTTCGCCGCGCCGCCGTTTACGGTAATCTTTTCCCACGTGAGCGGAACGCTGTGTTCAAATGTAACGGTGATCGCGTTCGTCATGCCGGAAGTATCTGCGTATGCCACGACATCTGTGATCTCCGCCTTGGGGTGTACGCGGAGCGAAACGGGCCGCCATGTTGGGGTGTCGCTACCGTCATCGGCCGTTACCTTCAACCATGCCGTATAAGGAGGAGAGGCTGCGTGAAAGCCGCTTATCGGCTTTACGGTCATCGCGCTTTGGGATGCAATCTCAAACGGCAGTGCGTCTGTGGGTGCTCCATCGCTGCCGTATGCTTCCACCAGCTTAAGGTCTTTCACATCGGAAACATCTCCCAAGGTGATCTCCTGCGCCACCGCCCTGTCCGCGCCGCCCGCCTCTCCGACATCTCCGACGCCGTAGCCCTCATACACGTTGCCGAAGTCCACCGAGTCGAACGCGATGATGTGGAATGCTGTGATGTACGAAGGGAAGGCTGTACTCGCAGTAGCCTTGACGCGCACGTAATACATGCCGGGATTGAGCGAGATCGTTGTGACTCCACTGCCCAGTGGCGCATATGTGTCTCCGTCTGCACTTCTGTATTCATATTCCGCGCCGCCCTGACCGTCGATGTGAATCGCGCCCGTGTTGACTGAGTTCGTCGGTTGCACGATATCGCCCGTCGGCGCCGCAGGGCGCGCCGGAATCGTCAGCTCCTGCGCCTCGCTGTCGACGCTGGCGCTCTCTCCCCGCTTGATTATGCGGATTGTAGCGGCCGATTCACCCGCGTTCGGGATAAAGCCCGCGAGAGAGATATGCCCGCTTGCATCCGCCCTGCGCACCGCGCCGCCGAACGCATGAGGCGCGTTCGGACCGATCGCGGAGATCAGCGGACCGTCCGCGCCCCATACCAACCTGTAATAGCCGCCCGGAACAAGATTATCCAAGCCCTCATTTTCATAATTTATTTGGGCATTCGGCTTAGCTTCCCGCACCGCCTTATACACAGTAACGTTCCACGTTCCAACGCCCGTCAGCGTATAGGTGTTGCCGTTCGCCGTCCAACTGTCCTGCAAGGTCAGCGTCGCGGTCGCGCCGTTTGACTGCGGAAAGACATGGACGCGCCACGTTCCGTCGCCGTTGTCCGCAACGGTGCCGAGCGTCGCGCCGCCGGAGCAACTCAAAATCGCATCCTCGTCAAAGCCCGCAATCGGCACGGCGGCGTTCGCAGGATTTGCGTGCGTGAATTTGACGATCAGATACTTCGTGTCGCTCTTCCCGGGCAGGCCCGCGTCGGCGGCATGCTCGCCGCTCGGCAACGCGATCTGCGCACTCACCTTGTAGTTGCGGCTCGCCGCGATCGCGGCGGACACGGCCGCGCTGTGGAAGCGCGCGCCCGCGGCGGCTTTGTACCGCACCTCATACGCGCCCGGCGCGAGGACCGTGTCACCCCCCCCCACGACATCTGTCCACGAGGCCGCACCCGCGCGCCGGTACTCCATCGAGGGAAGGACGCCGCTGAGCGCGCCGTTTTCGCCCGCGTATGCCTCGGCGACGGCCGCGATGCCCGCAGGCGCAGGCCCGCGCGGGGGAATGGCGAGCGTCTGCGGCAGACTGTTCAGGGCCGTGTTCGCGTTCACCCGGACGATCTGCAGGTTCGTTCCGAGCTGCGCGTTTTCGATTCCGATGTAGCCCGTACCCGTCGTTTTTTGCAACCCGTTCACGCTGTACAGCCTGCCCTGCTCAAAACCCGTGAGCTGTTCCTTCTCGTAGTCGATCGCAATCCGCGGCGTCGCCTCGCGCACGGTGAGGCGGACCTCCGCCGTCGCGGTCCTGCCGCCCGTGTACGCGACGGTGACCGCAGCCGTGTGCGCGCCGACGGGCAGACCCGCGGCCGGCCTCACGGTCCACGTGTCGAGGAAGCCGCCCGCCGCCACGGCGGCGCCTCCGCCGCCGACGATAAATTTCGACGCGTCCGACGAAACGACGCCCGTGATCGTCGCCGCCGTGTTGCCGCTGCTGCGGATCGCAAGGGGCCGCGCGGCGGGCTGCGCATCGCCTGAGGATATGACATCGAACGTCACAGCATCGACATTCAGGGTGTATGTCTGCGCGGCCACGTCAACCGTCGCCGCCGCACTCTTGAAATCCGGCGCCGCCGCCCTGCGGCGCACGTAGTACGTGCCGTTCGCGACGGCGGTTTCGCCTGCGGTGCAGACCGTCCAAGACGCCGCGCCGGCGTTCGCCGCGTATTCCATATCCGCCGTCGTGCCCGTGATGAAGCCCGGCCTGCTGCCGACGTTCGGCGCGGCCCGGCGCGCGGGGATCGCGAGCGTCTGCGCCGCGCTCTCAAAGGTCGCCGCCGTACCGGGCCGCACGATCCGCAGCTCCGTGCCGAACCACGCCGCGTCGATGCTCACCCGGCCGCCGACCGCCGTGTGCTCCGCGCCGTTTATGCGATAGACGGCGCCCGGCGCGAAGCCCGTCAGAGTCTCGTTTGCATAGTCTATCCCGGCGGCCGGCGTCGCTTCGCGCGCGATGGTGGAGAAGCTGAACGTTTCGGTCTGCGGATTCATCGGATTGCCCGACGTATTCACAAAGCCGCTGACGGTCACGGTGTAGCTCTTGCCGTAATCGACGGCGCCCGGCGCGAAAGGCAGCGTCAGCTTGCCGTATGACGGATCCCAGCGCCCGTCGTTCGCCGCGACGGGCCCGCCCGCGAACGCTGCGTCCGCGCCCGCGCCGTCCCGCACCGTCACGCTCCCAGCGGTTGCGGGGTCGATCCTGCTCTTGAACGAAAGCACGAGCTCTCTCGCGTTCTCCGGAAACAGGTCGCGCGCGCCGTCCGCCGGCGAGGTCAGCGTCGGCCCCGGCGCTATGTCGTAGCGCAGCGTCGCCTCGGTTTCGTTCGAGATGTTGCCCCCGCGGTCGAGGGCGCGCGCGTATACGGTGACGGCGCCGCCCAATTCTATGGGCGTCGCGATGATCTTCGAGCCGTCGAGAACAAAACCCGCGCCGTCCGCATAATCGTGCCAAACCGAATCGTCGCCGATGCGGTATTGATACTTCCTGACGCCGTTCGCGTCCTCCGAGCCGCCGACGGTGAACGCCATGAGCCTTTCCGTCATACCCGGAGCGTTCTGCGCGATCACGGGCGGCGACGGCGGCGTGTAATCCACAACGCGATCGCTTTCGCTTTGCCCCGGTATGACGATGTCCGTGCCTTCCTCGTTGAAATCCACCTCGGGCGCGTACTCGTTGAACACGTAGAACTGGCGGAGCAACACCTCCTGCCACTCGCCGCCGCCGGCGGCGGTGAAGCCGATGTAATACTGATTGCCGAGGACGGATTCGATGTTGGCTTCTATCGTCGAAACGGGCGATTTCGGCATGACCGGGGAATCGTTCAGATAGAAGCGCATTTCGCTTTCTTTGGAATCGTAGTCCACCCAGCCGAAAAGATCGTAATCTTTTGCGTTGTTGTACCGCTTGCCCGTATCGACACCCCTCGCATCGACGGGGACAAACAGTTTGCTGCTCGCATGGTCCTCGTTGTAATTGATCTCTCCGTTCCGCTCACCGTTTGCGCCGATCGACACGCAGGGCACCTTGTCCGCCGGGTGCGCAAGAACCGCGTTCGGCCGCGCGCGGTCGGCTTGACTGGGATTGTAGAATGTGTCGTACAAAAACGCGTAGCTGTTTTTGATGCCGCCATAGCCGATCTGCACGCCCGCGCCGCCGAGCTTGTTCGTATCCCGCGCGACGATGAAGGTCCAGCCGTCGGCCGCGCCCCATCCCTGTCTTGCGCTGAAAGCGCCCATATGAATTTGGAAGCGCGCCGAAAAGCCCGTTTCCGAATAGATGCGGCGCGAGAGGAACGCGCCCCCGACGCTGTTCACGCCGTTCACGGAGGGCTTTGGCGAAAGGGAAATCGCACCGCTGTCGAGCACGCCCACGCCGCTCCTGTTCCCGTTGATGAACATCTCCCTGTTCGGATCGAGCAGGCCCTTGGACGTATTCCCCTCGTTGAAGCCACCGGGTCCGGCGTTGAGGAACACCGTCCGCCCCGGCGCCGGATCGCCGTCCGCCAGCACGGGCGACGGGCTGAGGCCCGGCGGCGCGAAGGGCGTGAGCGCGAACACCAACACTGCCGCGAGCGCGGCGGAGAACAGCCTGCATGGGAGCGTATGCGTTTTCATCTGCGGTTTACCTCCGGCAATCGGGAACAATTTCTCTTTTTGTTTCTGCCTATACCATACTTATATAATATCACTTTTTCGCGCCTGTTTGTTAAAAAATTCTTTTTATATCCTGCGATTTTTGAACGAAATACTCGGATTCCCATTTTTGTCGTTCAACAAATGCTTTCTTTTTGTGTGATTTGCCGGGATTTTCAAATGAATAGCAAGCCTTGCCGTCAAACCTCGATATCCAGGATATTTACGCCTTTCTCTCCGTCATACGCGTGCTCGATGTTTTTTGCCGAATTTCTCACAAGGATCGCGGGTAAGTCATCCCCCGCCGCCGTCGCGTCTTTGTTCTCGCCGGGGTATGTGAGCGACAGATGATAGGCGTCGCGGCTTTCGGGAAAGCTGATCATCAGTTCGCATTCCTCGAACGACGGCATGACAATGTTCAGGACCAATTCTTCGGCGATGAGGCGGAGCCGGTTTGCCGCTTTGTCGTCAACCGCGTAACGAAAACAGAAATCGTCGATGCCGTTCAGCATGGCGATAAAATCAAAATCGCGGGACTTTGCGGAGAAGGCGAATGTTTTGATTTTGAATATAAAGGATCGGGTTTTGGGTTTTTGGGGATTGTCAAAAATCTCTTGCGGCGTTCCGCTTTCGTAAATTCCGCGTTCGTCCATAAAGAACACGCGATTTGAAATGTTTTTCGCGAATTCCATTTCATGCGTCACAATCAGCATGGTCATTCCGCTTTTGGCGAGATTGCGAATAACCGCCGTCACTTCGCCGACCATGGTGGGATCCAGCGCGCTGGTGGGTTCGTCAAACAGGATGACGTCGGGATCCATCGCGAGGCATCTGGCGATGGCCACGCGCTGCTTTTGCCCGCCGGAGAGCTGGTGGGGATAGTGACGCGCCCGCTCGGACAAGCCGACGGTTTTCAAAAGTTCATTCGCTTTTTCCTCGGCTTCGTTCGCGGATTTTTTCAATAAAGCCGTCCGGCCGACGGTGATGTTTTGTAAAACGTTCATGTTCGCGAACAATCCGAAATTTTGAAACACCATAACCATTTTCCGGCGCGCCTTGTCGATGTTTCGCTTCGAAAGCTTGCTGTTCTTGAAGTACACGCTTCCCCGCGTGGGCGGATCGAGAAAATTGAGCCCCCTGAGGAGCGTGCTCTTCCCCGTGCCGGAAGGGCCGATAATCGAGATCACTTCTCCCTGCTCCACGTCAAAGCTGACGTTTTCGAGGATTGTGTTATCGCCGTAGCGTTTCGTTACATTTTCGACGGACAATATCTTCATTTCGCAACCCTCCGAATGATCAGTTTAAATACCCAAACCATGATCGACGTGATCGCCAGATACACGAGCGCGACGAACAAAATCGGGAAATACGCGTCATATGTGCGGCTTCGGATAATATCCCCCGCCCTCGACAAATCCTGAATGGCGATGTATCCCACGATCGCCGTGCCCTTGACCAGTTCCACGAAACCGTTCAGATAGCCCGGCAAGGCCACTTTGATCGCCTGCGGCAGGGTTACGCGTTTGAACGCGCCGAAGGCGGTAAAACCGATGCTTCGCGCCGCCTCGATCTGAACGGTGTCCACCGTGTCGATGGCGCCCTTCAGATTGCTGCCGATGCCGGCCCCTTCCACCAACGAGAATGCCGCAATCGCCACTATGACGGGAGAAACGCCGCTTTTTCCAAAGACGATATAATAGAATACCATCAGCAGCACCACAACCGGCAGCCCGCGAATGATCGCGTTATAGATGTATACGGGGATTTTGGCCCACTTCGTTTTACGGGTGAGCAACAAACAGATCAAGCAGCCGAGAAGGGTGCCGAGAAGGAGCGCCGTCACGGATATGGTCAGCGTCACGTTTATGCCGCTTACGATCAGCTTCCAGCGGCTTTCCTTCAAAAGGTTGTTTTGCACCCCGTCTTTCAGCCATGCAATGAGGCCGGTATTTGCCTCGCCGCTTTCGCTTTTCACAATCAAACAGGCGAAATTGGTCTGAATCGGATCTCCGAACAGCATATTTTCTTCACGGTCGGGCGTGATTGCCAACAGACACGCGCTCATATCGGCCTTTCCGCTGATGATGTAGGGCCCGACGGCGTCATATCCCATGGTGACGATATTCAAATCCATGTTCAGATATTCGGCAAAACGCTCGACCATGTCAATGTCAAAACCGTTCACTTTTTCGCCGGCGGAAATATATACCAAAGGCGGATAGTTTCCCGTATCGCAAACGGTCAGCGTGCCGTTCACGGGTTTCAACGTTTGGTGCGGGATGTCCTCATCCT
>JAISNR010000061.1 GCA_031276135.1 Eubacteriales Family XIII. Incertae Sedis bacterium
GCGGCCGCCTTGAGCGCGGGCGAAACGTCCGCCGCGAGCAGCGCGCGGGCGCCGTCCGCGAGCTTCTCGCGCATCTGCCGCGCGGCCAGGGCCATGCCGTAGCCGTATTCGGCGTTGTCCTCGAACAGGGAGTTGGCCCAGGCGGGCCCCCGTCCGTTCGCGTCCTTCGTATAGGGCATGGACGGCGCCGAGGCGCCCCAGATCGAGGAACAACCCGTCGCGTTGCCTATGATCATCCTGTCGCCGTAGAGCTGCGTGATCAGCTTGATGTACGGCGTTTCGCCGCAGCCCGCGCAGGCGCCGGAGAATTCGATGTAGGGCTGCGCGAACTGGCTGCCCTTCACCGTTTCCTTGCTCATGCGCCCGTCCTTGATCGTCACCTTCGTGCCGTAATCCCAATTGTCCGCCTCCGCGCGCATCTCGCCCAGCGGAAGCATTTCGAGCGCCTTCTCCTTCGACGGGCAGATGTCCGCGCAGTTGCCGCAGCCGAGGCAGTCGAGCGGGGACACCTGCATGCGGTAGGTGAGGCCCTCGAGTCCCTTGCCCGTCGCCTTGATCGTTTCAAAGCCCCGGGGCGCGGCCGCCTGTTCCGCCTCGTCGAGCAGGATGGGGCGTATGGCCGCGTGCGGGCAGACGAAGGCGCATTGGTTGCACTGTATGCAGGATCCGCTCTTCCAGCGCGGCACGCTGACGGCGACGCCGCGCTTCTCGTAGGCGGCGGTGCCGGACGGGAAGGATCCGTCCTCCCTGCCCGCGAACGCGCTGACGGGCAGAGAATCGCCCTCCTGCCGGTTCATCGGGATCAGGACCTCCTCGATGAAGGCCGGCAGCGCGCTTTGCGCCGTCTTTTCGTCCGCGGCGTCGGCCCAGTCGGCCGGAACCGCGATCTCCCGTATGCTCTCTATGCCGCGATCCACGGCGGCGAAATTCATGTCGAGGACCTTTTGGCCCTTCTTCTCATAGGCTTTCACGATGCCGTCCTTGAGATAGGCCGCCGCGTCGTCCAAGGGGATCACGTTCGTGAGCTTGAAGAACGCGGCCTGCATGACCATGTTGATCCTGCCGCCGAGGCCGATCTCCTCGGCGATGCGCACGCCGTCCAATGTATAAAACTTGATCTTTTTCCTTGCGATGGCGCGCTTCACGTGCGCCGGCAGCTTCTCGGAGAGCTCCGCTTCGGACCACAGGCAGTTCAGCAGGAACACGCCGCCCTCCTTCAGGTCCTTCAGCATGTCGTACTGCGTCAGGTAAGCCTGGTTGTGGCAGGCCACGTAATCCGCCCGGTTGATCAGGTAGGTGGATTTGATCGGGCTCTTGCCGAAGCGCAGATGCGAGATGGTCACGCCGCCGGATTTCTTCGAATCGTAGGCGAAATAGCCCTGCGCGTACATGTCCGTGTTGTCGCCGATGATCTTGATGGCGGTCTTGTTGGCGCCGACCGTGCCGTCGGAGCCGAGGCCCCAGAACTTGCAGTTGATCGTTCCCGCGGGTTCGCTCGAAACCAGCGGATCGTAGCGCAGGGAACTGTTCGTCACATCGTCCTCTATGCCGACCGTGAAATGGTTCTTGGGCGCGGCGCTTTCGAGGTTGTCGTAGACGGCGACGACCATGCCGGGCGTCGTGTCCTTGGAACCGAGACCGTAGCGGCCCCCGTAGATCTCGGGCGCGCCCTCCCTGCCGTAGAGCAGCGTTTTCAGATCCTGGTAGAGCGGATCGCCCAAGGCGCCCGGCTCCTTCGTCCTGTCGAGGACGCAGAGCCGCTTCGCGGTTTTTGGCAGCACGGAGAGGAAGGCTTCCCCGACGAAGGGCCTGTAGAGCCTGACCTTGATCAGGCCGACCTTCTTTCCCTTGGCCCGAAGCTGCGCGAGGGTTTCCTCGATCGTTTCGCAGACGGAACCCATCGCGACGACGACGTGCTCCGCGTCGGGCGCCCCCACGTAGTCGAAGGGCTTGTAGAAACGGCCCGACAGCTTGCCGATCTGCTCCATGCATTCCGCGACGATGGCGGGCAGCCGGTCGTAGAAGGGGTTCGCCGCCTCGCGCGCTTGGAAAAATATGTCCGGATTCTGCGCCGTGCCGCGAATCACGGGATGTTCGGGATTCAGCGCGCGGTCGCGAAAGGCCCGGACCGCGTCGTGATCGACCAGCCCGGCGAGATCGTCGTAATCGAGCGTTTCGATCTTCTGTACCTCGTGCGAGGTCCGAAAACCGTCGAAGAAGTGCAGGAAGGGCACGCGCGATTTGATGGCCGCGAGGTGCGCGACGGCGCCGAGGTCCATCACCTCCTGCACCGAGCTCGACGCCAGAAGCGCGAAGCCCGTCTGCCGCACGGACATGACGTCCGAATGGTCGCCGAATATGCAGAGCGCGTGCGCGGCCAGGGTGCGCGCGCTGACGTGGAACACCCCGGGCAGGAGCTCGCCGGCGATCTTGTACATGTTCGGAATCATGAGCAAAAGCCCCTGCGAAGCCGTAAAGGTCGTCGTCAGCGCGCCCGCCGCGAGGGAACCGTGCACGGCACCCGCCGCGCCGGCCTCCGATTGAAGCTCCGCGACCCGCACCGTCTGGCCGAATATGTTCTTCCGGCCGTAGGCGGCCCACTCGTCCACCACCTCCGCCATCGTGGACGAGGGCGTGATCGGATAGATCGCGGCCACGTCCGTAAACGCATAGGATACGTGCGCTGCGGCGGTGTTACCGTCCATTGTTTTCATTTTAGACATTCGTAAAGATACCTCCTCATGATTCTTTATCTTTGTCATACCGATTCACAATTCAAACAATGACAAAGGGCGAATCGGTATATACTGCTTTCAACTGCCCGCTCCGCAAATCGGAGCGGAATCTGAAATGAAAAGCAGTATCAATTCGTGCGGAGCGACAGGCGCCCGCAGATCTCCTGCGCGATCCGGTCGAGCGGCAGCTGCTTGGCCACCGCACCCGAATTGTAGGCGACCATCGGCATGCCGTAGACGACGCAACTCTCCCGGTCCTGCCCTATGGTGTAGGCACCCTTTCCGCGCATCTTCAAAAGGCCCTTCGCGCCGTCGGCGCCCATGCCCGTCAGGATGACGCCGATCGCCTTGCTGCCGGCGGCCTCGGCTACCGAATCGAACAGGTAATCCACGGAAGGCTTGTGGCCGCTGACCTTTTCCGTGTCGATCAGCCGGACCGAATAGCCATTGGGTCCCTTTATGAGCTTCATCTGATATTCGCCGCCCGGCGCCAGAAGCGCGAGCCCCGGCCGAACGGCGTCGTTGTCCACCGCCTCCCGCACCTCGAAGGCACAGGCCTTGTTCAGGCGTTCGGCGTAGAGCTTCGTGAAGCCGCCCGGCATGTGCTGCACCATGACCGTTCCCGGGATGCTCGCCGGCAGCTTTGTCAGGACGTTGAATATCGCCTCCGTTCCGCCCGTGGACGCCCCGATCGCAAGCAGCCGATCCCTGTCCGCCGGCTGCGCGACGCGCAGGAGCGCACCGCCCGCAGCCGGCTTTGGCCGCGCTGCGGGCCGCGCGCGCGCGGCGGGCCCGAACCGGCTCGCCACATCGACATCCACCGCGATCTTGACCTTCGCGATCATATCCGCCGCGTAGGCTTCCATCGCACCCGGCCCCGCAGCCGGCTTCGCGACAAAATCGACCGCTCCCGCGTCCATCGCGTCGAACACGGCATCCGCGAGGGAACTGCTCACGATGACGGGAAGCGGATACTGCGGCAGCAGACGCCGCAGGAAATCGATGCCGTTCATCTTGGGCATCTCGACATCGAGCGTCATGACGTCGGGCTTCAGCGCGATGATCTTGTCTCGCGCGTCGAAGGGGTCCGCCGCCGTTCCGACGACCACGATGTAGGGGTCCTTCCGCAGTTCCCGCGCAAGCGCTTCGCGAAACAGAACGGAATCGTCCACGACCAGAACCTTGATATTTGACATCATCACTCTCACCCGCGCCCAAATGCAAAGTGGCTACTCGTCCTCGTTCGGCATGCTCATATTGGAAAATTCATCTCCTAGGAGCAATTTTTGGCAATCAAGGAGCAGCTGCACCTTTCCGCCGATCTTGCCGATGCCCATGATATACCTGTTCTCGAAGCCCATGCGGTTCGCCGGCGGCGCCGCGATGCTTTCGTCCTCGATCGTCAGCACTTCGTCCACGTTGTCCACGATCAGACCCACCGACAACTCGCCGGTTTCGATCACGATCACGCAGGTCCTGTCGTTGTATTCCGCCGGCGCCTTGCCGAACTTCAACCGCACGTCTATGACCGGAATGATCTTGCCGCGCAGATTGATGATGCCCTTTATATACTCGGGCACATTGGGAACGATCGTTATGGACTGGATGCCTATGATCTCGACGATGTACTCGATCGGCAAGCCGTAGACGTCGTCCGCAAGGCTGAACGTGAGAAACCTCCCGTGCAGCGTATCCTCTTCCCGCAATTCCTCTTTTATTTCTTCAAAGCCTTCAGCCATTTCCATATCCCCCTTTCCGTCGGCCGCCCGCACTTGCGGGCAGGCCCTGTGCCGCCGCTCTTGCCCGCGCGCGCACGTTTACAATTCATGCGTCGATCTGCCGATCGACTGTACCTTCATGATGCCCGTCGCCACGTCGAAAAACACGGTCCGGCCGTAATCCCTGCCCGTATCCTCGGCGATGATGGGAATGCGCAGCGCGGCCAGCGCGGCCTTGACGGCCTTGACGTTGCGTTCGCCTATATTGCCCATCGCGCCCGTCGCCGGCGTCGCGAACATCTGCGCGCCGCCCGCGATCTTGGCCGTGAGTCTGCCCGCCCCCATGTTTTTGAGATCCCGCGTGATGTCGGCGACGGCCGTATCCGCGAACTTCATCCTGTTGGTTTCGCCGCGCGGCGCCATGCTGCTGTCCGGCAGCATGATGTGCGAAAGTCCGCCGATCTTCTTGGCGTTGTCATAAAGGCAGATGCCCACGCAGGACCCCAGCGCGTATGTCACGATGACATCGGGCGCGCGTGCCACTGCGTAATCCGAAATCCCCACCTTTTTCAGTTCACTCATCCCTCAATTCCCAATCTTCCCATAATGCGCTGCAATGTATCCACCTCCGCGAACATGATCACGTTGCTGTTCAGCTTCTGCTCATTCGTGAAAAAGCTCTCCTCTATGAACATGACCTTGTCCCCCACGGCGCCGAACTCGATGATGGGAACGGACAGGATGGCCCCCGCCATATCGATCGCGATATAAGGCACGGACAGATCTATGTGGAGCCCCGTGAGCAGGGCGATGGAATTTACGTAAGCCGAACCCAGTATGTTGCCGATCTCCTTGATCGCAGAGAGCTTCATCTCGCTGAGCCCTTCCTCGGCGGGCGCGTCGTCCTGCACGAGGACGCTCGTGATGTTCTGCGCGTCGTCCATGCCGAGCAGAAACATAATCATGCCGTTCGCTTCGCCCGAAAAATTCAAAAGCACGCCGACCGTCATGGCCTCGGCGCCTCCCATGGCGTTCAGAGCCGTGTCAAAATCCGTGATGCGCACCGTGGGAAGCCGTATGCCGACCTCCGCGTTCAGAATCATGGCAAGCGATGTGGCGGCGTTGCCCGCCCCTATGTTGCCTATTTCCCGCAGCACGTCTATATGCATGTCTTGTAGTTCTTCGTAATTGCTGATCACCCGGTCATCCCCCCGTCATTCATCCAAATCGTCGATGATTTCATGCCTCGGCGACTCTTTTACGCGCACGCAAGCCCGCGTCAGCGCGGCCACGACGTCGAGCTCGTTCTGCCGCTTGTAGACCTCGAGCTGCGTGTATTGCTTGCCCTCGTCGGTGGTGACGTACTTTGTGGGCAGGGCGTTCAGAGCCAGAGCCAGCACGTTTCCCGTGCAGACGGGGCAGGTGCAGACATCCATTTGCTCCATCACCGAAGGCAGCAATTCCTTCGTCAGCACCTCGGACAGATTGATCAAATTTTTGCTCTTCACCATCAGTGAATTTTCGATCTGAATCTTCTTTTCCCGTCTCTTTTCGGCCTGCTTCAATATATCCATATCGGATTTTCTCAATGCTCTTACCTCATCATACACCGTCCTCGCGGCGGACGCCGCCGCAGAACCTTCCGTCTGCCTCTCGCGAGGCGCCGCCGCAATGCCTTTGCCCCGGCCATCGGAGAACGACGCCGCGGCGCTTTTGGAATCGCTTCCGTACGGCGTTCCGTCCGGAAGCGATTCCGGAGAGCCGCCATGACGCGACGCTTCGGTCGCGACGGCGAGCGGCGCGTCCCGGTCCGCGTCTTCGCGCGGGTCATATTCTTCCTCGGCCGCATCGCCATGCGCAAAGGAAACGGATCGGCTTCGCGGCTGTCTGATCCGCACGGGCTCTCTGACCTCCAACTCCGGCTCGATCTCGATCTTCAGCTTTGTCTTGTAGTTGAGCGGATTTCCCTCGGGATTCGGAACGCTCGCTTCCACGGACCCAATGCCGCCGGCGCCGCCTTCGGACGAAGCGCCGGGCATGGCGCCGTCTTTCGTGATCAGCTTCATCACATGCTCCGTCTTGTTATCTCTTTTTGCCATTCAGCTCCATCCCTTTCTCCGCGATCAACTCGCTGACAAACGCGAGATAATCCTTGGCCGCGTTGCATTTCGGCGCGTAATCGAACAGGTTTCCTCCCTCGTGCGCGGGAAATTCCGCCACGGCCACGGAGGCTCGGATCTTCGATTTGAATACCCTTGTTCCGAGTTCCTTCGCGATCACGCCCGCCATATCCTCGACGTCCCGCGTAAGTATCCTCCTCTTATCATATTTGTTCAGCAAAATGCCGAGAACCTCTATCCTCGGATTGTATATGCTTTTGACCAGATCCACCGTTTCCCTGAGCTGCGAAATGCCCATGAGACTCAGTATCTCGGGGATCATCAATATGATCAACGCGTCGCCCGCGGTGTAGGCGTTGACCGTCAGAATGTTCAGAGCCGGCGGCGTGTCGACGATGATGTAATCGTAGCGATCCTTTATGGGCGCAAGGCCCCTTTTCAGCAGCGTTTCCCTGCCGATCATCGAAAATTCGAGCTCCGCTCCGGAAAGCAGTATGTTCGACGGTATGATGTCTATGCCGTTCCGCGTCTGAGCGATATCCTCGGCGGGCTTGGCGCCCTTCATCAGATCGTAGACCGTGGGACTCGTCTCGGTATCGGCCCCCAAGCAAAACCCAAAATTTCCCTGCGGATCGAGGTCTATGCCCAGCGTCTTGAAACCCTTCATGGCGAGACCCGAAATCAGCGCGCTCGCCGTCGTCGTTTTTCCGACGCCGCCCTTTTGATTTGTGATCACGATCATCTTGCCCATAACGCTTCCTTCCCTCAGACGCCCATGCCCCGCCGTTCTTCGTCTTCCTTCCGCTTCAAACGCTCCGCCAGCTGCACCTTAAACACGTACTCCGTGATCAGGCGCTCCTGTTCGGCCGTAATCCGCAATATGCACCCCCCGTACCGAAATTTGAATCCTATCTTTGATATCTCGACGCCATCCACCATGTGCGCCTCTATCTTCTCCTTTCGGAGTATCTGGAACTCGATCTTTAAATCGCTTTTGAGATGGCTCAAGTCCAATATGAGCCTCTGCTTCCTGAAAAACGGATGATTGCAAAAAAAACCTATGCCGCCCATCGACATGTCGCGCACGCGGATCGGCACGTCGATGCGCATACGCCGTCCTCCCGCCATGGAGAACATGCGGATGGCCGTCGCGTCGAAGGAGGTGCGCACCTTGAGACTCCGGCGTCTCTCCTTCTTGTCGCTGACCACCGAGAGGATATCCAAATTGATCTGCGTCGACAACGAAAGCGTGACCTCGCCGAAGAAAAACTGGATGCCATCCTCGTAATAGACGATGATGTCAACCGGCGTGCGATGCGGAATATCCATGAAGCCTTCGCCGCGAAGAATCAAGCGGTTCGGCTCTGTCGTCACGTTTTCGGCGGAAGCGTGAAAGCCCATGTCGAGCTTCGAAATATCCGCCTTTACAATTCGTTTCGTTGCCATATGTACCTCTTCTTCGCCGGCCTCTTCGGAGCATCAAGCCAAACCGACGACCCAATCGCCCCTGTCAACGCAAAGTCTGCAATGCTCCAGATTCAGATGATCGCGCTGCAGCATGAGGTTCCCGGCAAACGCGTCAACGCCCGAATACAGGATGCGCCGGCATACGATCCTGCCGGGATACCTCTGCGCGTCGTCTCCCCTGACGCGACTGATTTCTTCATCCAGAAGGCGAAGCTTCTCGCGGAGAACGGGCATCCGATCCGCGAGCTGCCTGTGCAATGCGCCGATCTCGGGTTTGTCCGATTTGCCCATGAGCACGCGAAGTTTGGAAATGTTTTCCGCGTTCGATTTGATCTCGGCGTTCAGCGTCTCGCGCTCGGCGGTGAGCCGCGACAATTCCTCCTCGTCGACGGGCAGTTCCTTGAGCTCCACCCGCGTCCTGATGCCTCGCTCGTTCCCCATGTAATTGGCGGACAGCTCCCCGAACACCGCCGTTCTGCCTCCCACGAGCACGGATTTGGCGCCCGACAGCACGATATTGCCCCCGCAATCCACGCTGCTGTCTATGATATAGTCCGCGAACAGATCTCCCTTGACGTTGATCGTGCCGTTCTCTATGTAGCGGGCGCGCATGAACCCGCCCACATCTATGGTTCTCTGCCTACTTCCGTTGACGCCGTCCGCGACGATCAGGTTCCCTCCCACGCGCACATCCGCGCTGCCAATTTTGCCCTTCACGGTCAGATTGCCGCCGCACTCGACGATGAAATTCTCGTTTACGGAACCCCGCACGACGATGTCGCCGCCGAAGCGCACATTGCCCGTTGAGAGGTCCACATCGCCCGCGATGTTCAACTGCTCCACGACGCTTATGACCGTGCCGTTGAAATTCACCACGCCGTCAACCGAGGAAAGCAGCGTCGTTTCGTCCTCGGCCCATTCGGTGTTCGAGCCGCGCGGATTCGGAACGGGTTTGCCGGGACGCGCCGGGATGACGCCTCCGAACACGTTTATGCCGTCCTCGCCCTTCGTCGGCCGCGTGATCTCGCACAGGACTTGGCCCTTCTTGACGAGCTGGAATACGTCCACGTTCTTGTAATCCACGGGCGCCGCGTCGTCGCCGCCGTAATTCGGTTTGAACTCATCCGACTTCTTGACGCGGAATACGGCGGAGCCGTCCGTCCCATCCGCCGCCGGAATGCCGCGCGCGATGGGGAACGGCGTGTCGAGCGGCGGATCCGAAGCCAGAGCGCGCAGGGTGGCCTTGTCCAAGCCGAAGGATATGCGCGCGCTTTCCGCCGCGCGCCACAGGTCCTCTTGGGTCAGCGGTTCGGGTTTATCGTCGGACGCGCGGCCTATTGTGACGCAGGCCTCCGTATTGTCGTCGTTGACGTCGATCCTGATCGTATACTTGCCCACGGGCATCACCTCATCTGGTTGGCGACATCATCCATTTCGTCTATCGTGGTGAGAACGCGCGCGTTGAGGCTGAAAGCCCGCTGCGATTCTATCATCCTGACCACCTCCGCGGCGGTGTCCACGCCGGAGCGCTCCAAGCAGCCGGCTTTTACGTTCGGCCGCTCCACCGCCTCCGCCTCTCCCGAAGCCTCGGTGGCGGCCAGCCTGTTCGAACCCATCATCGAAAGCCCGTGCCTGTTCGGAAATTTGAACACGCCCACGGCGGCCGGCGTGATTTCGGCGCCGCCCTCGAGCGCGATCTGCGCGCCGCCCGCGTCGAGGACGTAGCGGCCGCTCGCGTCCACAAGATATCTCGAATCCCCGTCGACGGAATACTTGAACTGCCCGTCGCGCGTGTAGAAGATCTCGCCGTCCTCGCCGCCCATCACGGCGAAGAAGCCGTCGCCGATGATGGCCATGTCCGTCGGCACGCCCGTCGTCGCGATCCCGCCCTGCGCGTGATTGACGGCCGTATGCTCCACGCGCGAGCCGTGACCCGTGTCAAGCATGATGTGATCGTAGGGCGGGCGCAGACGATTTTCCTCGTCCGGCCGCGCCGCGCCGCCGTAGACCTTGGCGTACAGCAGGGTTGAAAACGCGGCCTGCTGCGGTTTGTAGCCCATCGTGCCGATGTTCGCGAAGTTGTTCGCGATGGTGTTCATGTTCTGCTGCTGTCCCAGCACGCCGGAGCGCGCCGCGTAGAAACCTCTGATCATCTGTGCGTCCTTTCTAACTCACGCGGCCGATCTGCGTCACCAGCGTCTCATTCAACTGGTCATACATCTTCACGACCTGCGTGCAGGCGTTGTACAGGTTCTGCCCCGCCATGACGCGGCTCATCTCCATGGCCGTGTTCACGTTGGCTTTCTCTATCGCGTACTGCTCAAGACGATAGCTCCCCTCCGCCGCGACGTCGGCGTTCTCGCCGCGGTAAAAACCCCGGCCCGCGTTTTCGAGCGTTCCCGTGTCTTCCACGCTGTACACGCCGATGCGCGCCACCTCCTCGCCGTCGCCGTCCGCGTAGCGGACGACGCCGTTCGCGTCCACCGTGATGGCGCTGCTTTCCAGCGTGATCGGCGAACCGCCGTCGTCGAGCACAAGGCCCACGCCCGGCAGTATTAGGTTCATCTCAGAGTCGACGCCGAACTGCCCGTTGCGCGTCAAGACCTCGCCCATGCTCTCCGACTCGATCATGAAAAAGGGTACGTTCATGCGCCTGTTGCCGGCCGAACCGGATCCGTCCGCGTCGTCCGAATCGGCCTCGACGAAACCGTCTCCGACGAGGGCAAAATCCAGATCGCGGCCCGTGTTCTCGATGCTGCCCTGCGCGAAATCGGTGTATTCGTCGATGTTCGTCGTGAAAAACGTGGCCGATCCGATGTTGTTCCTCGGCAGGATCAAGCCGTCCCCGACGCGCGCGATTAGATGCTGCGCGAAGGAGGAGCCGATGAGACTCTCCGCCTTGTAGCCCGTCGTCGTCGCGTTCGCGATGTTGTTCGAGATCACGTTGAAATTTCGCTGCTGCGCCAGCACGCCCGAAGCCGCTTCGTAAAAACCTCTTACCATACCTGCGTCCTTTCCGCCGGAAACCGGCTCCCTTCCGTCCTCTCCGTCCGCGCCCTTCGGCGCCGGGCCTCAGCGGCCCGCGTTGTACATCTCTATCTTGTGCCGCAGCTTCATGATCGCCGCCGAATGAATCTGCGAAACGCGGGATTCCGTGATTTTCATGATATCCGCGATCTCCCGCAGCTTTAGATTTTCGTAGTAGTAGAGCGAGATCACGAGCCTCTCCTTTTCGCCGAGAACGGCCACCGCGGCCGTCAGCTGCTGCTTCAGTTCCTCGCGCAGCATCTCCGCTTCCGGCGCGTCGAGCTCCTTCTGCTCGGTCAAGAGCGGGAAGGCCGTCATCATCTTTTCGTTGATGGCTTCCTCGTAGGAGAGAATCATCGCGTTCTGCCGTTTCTGCAATATCTTCTCGAGCCTGTCCGCGTCGATCCCCATGCGCGCCGCGATTTCCTCCTTGCCGGGCTCGCGCCCAAGCTCGGCGTACAGCGCGTCGTACACCGTGTTCAGCTCCTTGACCAGCGTGCGCTGGTTGCGCGGAATCCAGTCCTGCTTGCGCATGAAATCTATGACGGCGCCCTTTATTTTAAGCGATGCGAAGGTTTCGAACTTGTTTCCCATGCCGGGATCGAACTTCTCCACCGCGTCGATGAGCGCGATCATGCCCTGGTTGATCATGTCGTCCAGCTGGCCGTAATTGCTGTAGCTGCCCTTGAAGCGAAGCACGATGCGCTTTACGAGATCGACGTAGGCCAGCACGATGTCGTTCCTGGCCTCGACGCCGCCGCTCTCCTTGTAGGCCTTCCACTGCTCTATGTATTTGTCGTCGCCCTCAATCCGAACCGGTTCCATGGCAACTCCCGTTTGTATTCGCGCAATTGTCGCTCGTCGGCCGGCGAAAGAACCGCCGCCCCGCTTGTCCGTTCCGCGCGCCGCAAACTACACGGCCGCGTGATTCCCCTGTATCAGCCCTATGGCCTGTATCTGAATGTTGGAATCTATCTCATTAAATGACAAAACTGTCAAATTTGGCAAAAACTGATCTATGAGCTTCTTAAAGTAGATGCGCACGATCGGCGAGGTCAGGATCACGGGCCGATGCACGATATCCTTCACGCGAGCCACCTGCGCGTTCACGTCCTCCACGATCTTCTGCACCGTCTGCGGTTCCAGCGCGAGATAGGTGCCGTGGTCGCTCTGCTTGGCCGAATTCAGTATGTCGTTCTCTATGCCTTGGTCGAGCGTCAGCACCTTGATGCTGCCGCCGTCCGTGTACTTCCGCGTGATGGTTCTCTTGAGCCGCTGCCGCACGTATTCCGTCAGCATGTCCGTGTCCTTGATCGTATTGCCGTGATCCCCCAGGCATTCGAGTATGCTCTCCATATCGCGAATCGGCACGCCTTCGCGCAGCAGGTTCATCAGTATCTTCTGCAGGTCCGATATGCCGACGACGCCCGGAATCACGTCGTCCACGATGGCCCCGTTGCTCTTTTTCACGTTCTCGAGCAGCACGTTGATGTCCTGCCGGCTGATCAGCTCGTGGATGTGGCGCTTGATCACCTCGGACATATGCGTCACGATGACGGACAGCGCGTCTATCACCGTGTAGCCGTAGACCTCGGCCATCTCGCGCTCGCTCTCCGTGATCCACTTGCCGGGTATCTCGTAGGCCGGCTCGATCGTGTCTATGCCCTCGACGGTTCCGGCGGCGTTGCCCGGATCGAGCGCCAGATAGTAGTCCACGAGCACCTCCCCGCGCGCCACCTCCTCGCCCTTGATCTTCACGAGATACTGGTTCGGGTTGATCAGGCCGTTGTCGCGGAGCCGCACCGTCGGCACCACCACGCCCATGTCGAGCGCGAACTGCTTGCGGAATATGAC
>JAISNR010000104.1 GCA_031276135.1 Eubacteriales Family XIII. Incertae Sedis bacterium
GTGATCACGGAGGCTGCGGACACCTCGCTGCCCGTGCCCGCCGTGGTCGGAATCGCGATGAGCGGCATGACGGGCTTCGTCACGCTCTTGCCGCCGCCGAACATGTAGTCGCGGACGGAGCCCTCGTGCGTCTGCAGCACGCTCACCGCCTTCGCGAGATCGATGGGACTGCCCCCGCCGAGCGCGACCAGCACGTCCGCCTTGCTCGCGCGAACGACCGCCGCGACCTCGTCGACCAGCTCGACCGAAGGGTCGGCCGCCGTCTCGTCGCAGGTGACGCATTCGATGCCGGAGGCTTCGATCGCTTCCCTGATCTCGGCGAGCAACTTGGACTTTCCGATGTTCGGCCCCGTGATCACGAACGCTTTCCCGGCGCCCATCTCCCCGCAGACCTTTCCGATTTCCTTCGATTTGCCCAGGCCGAAGAGCACCTTCGTCGGCATTCTGAAAACAAAATCCTTCATAAAAACAACAATTCCTTTCCGAGATGCATTCGTTTTTCCCGTTTTATCGCGCGTTCGCAACGGATCTTTTTTCCCGCACGGCTTTTATCGCCGTTTCGCATATGCTGTTTGCGTCGAAACCATATGCTTCTTTCAAATAGGCCACGCGTCCCACTTGGCCTTTTCGGTCGCGAATACCCAAGGGATAGATCCGCACCGGGAACTTTTCCGTGACCGCTTCCGCGACAGCCGAGCGCAGCCCGCCCAACACATTGTGGTTTTCCACCGTGACGATTGCGCCTGTTTTCATCGCGGATTGAACAATCCCCTCCGCGTCAATCGGCTTCAGCGTATGCATATTGATCAACTCCGCGTCTATCCCCGAATTTGCCAATTCCGACGCCGCCTGCACGGCATCCGTGACCGTGATCCCCGACGCAATGATCGTTACATCTTTTCCTTGTCTTAGCAAATCGGCCTTTCCGAATCGGAATTTGTAATTTGGCTCATGTACTTCCAAAATCGCCCGGCGCGGCATGCGCAGATAAAAGGGTCCGTGCACGGAGTTCATGTATCGGATCATCTGCCGGAGCTCTTCCGCATCACAGGCTTCCATGAGCGTGATGTTCGGGATGCTTCGCAATACGCCGATATCCTCTATGCCCATATGCGTGCCGCCGTTCAACTCTGCGGAAATGCCCGGATCGGTACCGATGATTTTCACATTTTGATTCGCGTAAGCCACGGAAATGGCGATCTGATCGCAGGCCCGCCGCGAAGCAAAAGCCGCAAACGTATTGACGATCGGGATCATGCCGTAGGACGCGGCGCCCGCGGAAATGCTCAAAATGTTCTGTTCCGCAATGCCCAAATTGATCGCGCGCCCCGGGAAGGCGTCTTCCAACACATGCGTATCATTGGCTTTGCCCAGATCCGCATTGAAAAGCAGTATTTTTTCATTCCGGGTCATTTCTTCCGCGAGCGTTTCACGGAGCACGGTTCTCATCTCAAGTGTCATCATATCACATCCTTATCGATTTCCGCAATAGCCGCTTTCGCCTGTTCCGGCGAAATCAACGCGTTGTGATTGCTTGGCCCCATCTTTTCCAAGAACGCGACGCCCTTTCCTTTGACGGTATGCAAAACGATCAGCGCGGGTCTGCCGTCTCTTTCCGTTTTTGCCTTCTCGATGGCGGCATGCATTGCTTTCATGTCATGGCCGTCTGACTCGTACACGCGAAATCCGAATGCGCCCCATTTTTTTACGGGATCCAGCAAATCGACAATATCTTCCAACATGCCGTCAACCTGCATATGGTTGTAATCCAGAAAGACGATGAGGTTATCGAGTTTCCGCTGAACGGCCGCCATGGACGCCTCCCATATTTGACCTTCTTGGCTTTCGCCGTCGCCGATGATCGCATATACGGTTTCCGTGCCGCCGGTCAATTTTGCCGCCAAAGCGATGCCGACCGCGCAGGACAAGCCCTGTCCGAGGGAACCGGCCGTCATGTCGACGCCCGGCGTCAGGAGCATATCGCAGTGACTGGGCAAATGCGTGCCGGGTTGATTCATCGTAAGCAGCTCTTCTTTCGGGAAATAGCCTTTCAGCGCGAGCGCACCGTAAAGAGCCGGGCCGCAATGCCCTTTTGAGAGAATCAGTCTGTCGCGATTCTTCATGTGCGGGTTTTCCGGATTTACATGCATCACATGAAAATACAGCAAGGTTACCGCGTCCGCAATCGACAGGCTGCCGCCCACATGTCCCGTAACTCCGGCGCATACCGCCGTGATGATGTTCTTGCGAACCTCCTTCGCTTGCGTTTTCAGATATTCGATCCGTTTGCCGTCCATGCGGGCTGCTCCTTTCCGTCCGCTTTGATCTTCAAAACGGCCTTTATGGTTTGTTTGTTTTTGACGAGTTCCATCGCGGTTTTGAATTCATGCCACGGCAATACATGCTCGTAAAAATCTTTTGGACGCAGCAGTCCCTGCTCAACATATGCGCAGACCTCCGGAATGAAAGAGTACTCATCGTGGGGGAAATTGAGCATATGCAGCATGGTATTGTTCTGCAAATGCGTTACATTCAACATTTCATCCCCCATTTTCAGTACGCCCATGGCGCACAGCTTCCCGAACGGCTTCAGGAATTGGGAACCCTCCAGAAGGATGTTCGTATGTCCGACCAGATCGATGACGATGTCAAAGCGCTTGTCGTGCAAATACTCCCCGACTGAAACCCGCGCGTTGTTTAGGATGCGATCGACGCCGGAAATCCGCTGTGCGCGTTCCAGGCGGTTCTGATCCATGTCCACAACCGTCAAATCCGGGCACTTTAAAAGCTTTGCGTATTTCGCCGCCAGCGTTCCCATCGGGCCCGCGCCGTAAATGAGGACGCTTTTTTCGTCATCCACGCCGAAATACTTCACGGCGCTCAGGGCTTCGCAAAGCGGCGCCATGATCGCAGCGTCCTGCAAATCAAAATCATCGGGAATTCTTTCGAAACGCAGATAGTCTTCGCCGTAACGGTGCGGCGAAAATCCGTCTTCCGCGAGAGCTTTCCTGTCGGCAACCAAACCGTATTCCGCAAAGCCCCCGTAGGTTTTTGAGTAACCGGCGCCCGCATCTTTGCGAAGGTTCGGATGGATGAACTTTTGACCGATGTCGATATACCGAACCTTGCTGCCCAATTCGACCACAACCCCGGCGCCTTCATGTCCCAAAATCGTGGGATACGGACGCATGCCTTCTTTTTCCGACATCAGCCCGTTGATAATCTGAAAATCCGTACCGTTGCAAAATCCGCAATAGTGAACCTCGACGAGCGCTTCGTATTCCCGAGGCACGGGTTTGGGCACATCGGAAACCAGTTCGACCTGCCCGGGACCCTTAACCGCGATCGCTTTCATATGCATGGCCATTTCCTTTCCTTTCGTCCGGTTCTTTCTCAGCGGCGAGAAAGAACTTCTTGTTGTAGGCAAGCACTTCGGGAGAAGCCGTGAATTGCGCCAAATAATCCGGCGCGACGGAAACGACAATTCGACCGGCCATATCGCCGTAAGCTTCGTTCACGACGAATTTATCCGTCAATGCATACATTTGCTCACCGGCAAGAGAACAGATAATCAACCGTGTGTCGGGCAGATTGGCCGCGCGCAACTGCCGCAACGCGGCGCGCGCCTCATCGAGCGCATCGTTGTAACCATCCGATACCCATTCCCGATTGTGCAGTATCCACTGCGCCCGCCGCTTCACTTCAAAAAGACTGATCTCCGATTCTCTCGGTGAAAGATAGTATTGAGATTTCATATATTCTCTCAATTCTTCCAGATATATTTCATCCCCCGTGACCTCAAAGCATTTCAGTTTCTTGTCCAAAAGCGCATTGACAAAATACCTGTTGCGGACAAAGCAATTGATGAAAGCGGGTTTCGCTTGGAGCGCGAGCGCAATTTGGTGAGATTCAAACATGAGCGTAAAATTGACGCGGTAGCCGTGATCGTAAAGCATTGCCGCGATATGATGCGGACGAAAAGCGCTTTCCACCGTCGGTTCGTCATATCCCTTTTCGAAGGAACCCGCGGCAAAGCTTCTCACATTGTTTCCGGTCAAAGGACCGACATGCGGAACCTTGATCACGAGGTTGTATTTTGGAATGAGCTCCTCAAAAAAATGAACTTCTTCCAGAATTTCCAAATCGGAAGCGAACGGATTGTTCAGTTCCACGCTGATGTCCGCCCGGGAACCGACCACGCGGGCGATCTCGCGAATGACCTCCTCCCGCGTTTTGAATTTGCCGTCCGCGTTTGCCTTTGGATCGGTGAGGAATCTGTCATAAATGATCACGGGATTTGTCGTAACGTTTGCGATGAGCGGCAGGATGGTTTCAATCTCGTAAGGATTTGCGACATCCGCAGAGAAAAGCACGTTTGTCGGACGCGGTTTTCCGTTTTCTCCGCAATTGATGTCACGAATCAAATCCGCCGTCAACACGCCTCCCTCGCGCAGCGTATATGCGATGCGAAAGCCTGCCGGAGTGCCCTGCGGCGGGTTATAGGTGTCGATCACATCGACAAAGCGATCGCCGGCCGTGAGTATGCGAACCTTGTCTTTCAATTTCAAGAAAACATCCAAAGAGAAGGAATCTTCCAATATGCGAACGACATATGCCTGTTTCGCGGGGTCAATCCGCGTTTCCTCATCGAGGAAAGCGGACAAGCTGCTTCTGACTTTATCCTGTTTTGTATTCAACGGCGTTTCACCTCATGATCTTCGTCAATCCAACAATCCCGGCATGAACAGAACGATTTGCGGCACGTAGGTGATCAAAAGCAAAATGCCCACCGCCGAGAAGAAAAAGGGGAACAAATCCTTGAGAACCTGATCGATGCTCAATCCGGCAATGCGGCAGCCGACAAACAGATTCCCCGCCATCGGCGGCGTAATCATTCCGATTTCCATATTGAGCAATACGATGGACGCAAAATGTATTGTGTCGATGCCGTAGGCTTTGGCAACCGGAATGAGAATCGGGCCAAGCAGGAGGATCGCCGTATTTGTTTCCATAAACATTCCGGCGATCAACAGGATCAAGTTGACGAGCAAAAGAAATATAATCTTGGAATTCGTAACGGACAGAATCGCATCGGTCAGAAACTCGGGAATCCTTGTAAACGTCACCATTCGGCTCGCGATCGCGGCGAATGCCAAAATGCAGGCGATGCTCGCGCCGGAAACCATGGATCCCTTGGCGAGCGTCCACAGTTTTTGATTCGGTCTGCGCCTGTAAAGAAGCGGAACCAGCACCCATCCCGCGATCAAACCGTAAAAATCCGCGACGCCTCCCGCCTCGGTCGGTGTGAAAATGCCGCCGTAGATACCGAAGAAAATGATCACAGGCATAAGCAAGGCCAGGATCGAGGACTTCAATGTACGGGCGATGCCGACAAAATATTCGCCGATTCGAAACGGTTCCGGGGTTTTCTTCTCTTTCCAACCGTATTTGACAAAATTGATCACCATGTAAGCGATTCCGATCAAAATGCCGGGCGTCAACGTGCACAGCCAAACTTTCAGCAGACTTTCTCCCGACATCATCGCATAGATAATGCCCGGAATGCTGGGCGGAACAAGGATGCCGAGAAATCCGCAGGAGGCGTTCAGCGCCGCGCTGTAACGCTTATCGTATCCGTGCTTCTCCATCTCCGGCAACATCATGCCGCCGATGGCGCTCACCGTCGCGAGCGACGACCCCGTAAGCGTACCGAAGAGCAGCGACGTCACGACCGTCGTCGCGCCGACGCTGCCGCGAAATCGACCGAAAATCGACAGGGACAGATCCATGATCGCTTTGGAGATGCCCGAAGCGCCCATGAGATCGCCCGCGAATATAAATGCGGGAATCGCCATGAACGTAAACGAATTGATCCCCGAGAACAAGGCGGCCGGCGCGCTGGTAAGGGGTTGGTTTGCGTAAAAAAGCACGGAGACGGACGCCAAACCCATGCTGAAAGCAACAGGCAAACGCAAGGAGGCGAACGCCATGAAGATTATAAGAAATAGAATCAAATATATCATAATACCGTCCCTTCATCCTCTTGTTTTCTCTTGGGTCCGCTTAAAAAAAGCTCGATGAGATTGATCACGTAGTGCACCGCACACATGAACATGCCGGCCAGGATGAACGCAGCCACACACCAAAGGGGAATCTCCATCGCGGAGGACAATTGACCTTGCGCTTTCAGTTTCACGGTATATTCGAACAACAGCTTCGTCACAAAGCCGCAGAATGTCATCCCCGTCAAGTAAACGACGACATCGATGCGATTCAAAATGTTTTCCGTCCTCAATCGATCCTTTACGACCCGTTTGACAAGCGCACCGATGAAGTTTATTTCCACATGGCTGCGCGTGCGCGTACATACCGCAGCACCCAAAAAAGTCGTTGTGATGAAAAGAAAACGCATGAATTCTTCGGCCCAAGCGAGCGGTATGTGGACGACATACCGACAAAACACCTGTATGACAATCATGGCCAGCATCAGGACAAACATGGCAGTTGCAACGGCGGTTTCTGCCGTACAAATGATATCCGTAATCCTTGTCAGCGTGCTTTTCTTTTCCATTGTACCTCCTTTCCGTTGATCTGCGGCGCGATGAACACTTTGCGGCTTACGGCACAGGAAATGCATCCTTGATCTCCCGTTGTTTTATAGAAACAACGCCGGATGCCGTGAAACGGAAACGGGGGTGTTTCACATTTTCCCGGCATCAAACGTCTGACGGAAAGCGAGCGCGCCCGGCGGCTCGTGCTCAGGACGTTGCAAATTCGCTGCGGATACGCTCCATCACATCATCGGGATAATTTTTGCAGATATCGTCGTCGGCCCAGACCTCCTGTGCGCATTTTTTGATGAATGCGTCAAGCTCCGGCGTCACATCGATCACTTCCATGCCTGAATCCATCATTTGTTTGACTTTGATGTCAACACTCTCAATGGTATCCTCTTGACATTGCGCGGTCCATTTGTCGGCCATTTCAAGAAGAAGCTCTTGCTGCTGCGGTGTCATGCTGTCAAAGATGGCCGGATTCATGATAAAATTGGTGCATGCGTATGCATGATTGGTTTTTGTGAAATAGGGCTGAAATTCATGAAATCCCCGGGAGTGTGTAATGATCGGGCCGTTGTCTTGCCCGTCGATTACTTTCTGCTGCAAAGCGGCCGCAACCTCGTTGATGCCCATGCCGACCGGCGTGCAACCGAGCTTCGTGAAAAACGAAACATACATCGGAACTTCCGGAACGCGCATTTTGAGGCCCGCAAGATCCTCTGCGGATTGGATCGGCCGTTTGGAATTGGACATCCAACGAAAATCGCTTTCCATGAAGTTTCCGACAATTTTCAGGCCGTTTTGCTCCAGAAGTTCTCTGTATTTTTCCCCGATCCAACCGTTATAATACGTTTCGATTGCATCCTCGCGCGTCGGAAACAGATAAGGCAGATTTACGAATCCCACCTCCGGGATGGCCGAGGCCACGCTGATGTCCGCCATGAACGCCATGGCGATGTCGCCGTTCAGGACGGCTTCCGTAATGTCACGATCGCTTCCGAGCACGCCGTTCAAATCCGTGACGACTTCGATTGAACCGCCCGATGCTTCCGTAAGCTCTTCCGCGAATCCGATGATTGCGGGATAAGCGGCATCCTGCGGCGTGACGGCAGAACCAAAGTGCAATACGATCCCGGGATCGTCGGCGACGCTTCCGCTGTCGGCGGCATTTCCGGCATCGCCTTCATCCGATCCCGCGTTTTCATCTCCGCCGCTCCCTCCGCATGCGGTCACCGCAATCAGCATTGCCAATAGCAAACAGATCAAGAACACATTCCCTAATTTCCTTTTCATTCTAAATTCCTCCTCTTCGTTTCCTTTGCATATTTCCCGGTTGGACCTCAGCAGGTCCTATGTTGTAAATTACAATTCTCATGCCAAATAAAAGCGCCTCTTTGCGCCGGTTGATCGTTTTGCGATTCAAGAAGCGCCGTTCTTGCCATTTTTGCAAGGGAATGCAGACGATTCGCCGGTATGGGAAAGGCACGCGCACAAGCGCCCGCATGTTGAAAAAATGCGCATGCAAAGCAACAAGTTGCACAGCTTCATGTGACACTTTTGTTCAACAATTGAACATCCGACAAGAGGGACCTGCCCGCGATCTCAAAAGCATGTGCGCAGCAACGCGGCAAATAAAGCGTCGGCACGTTTCATGCAAAGTTATATAAATCGATGGTTGCTATTCAGGGCAATACCGTCCCAAGCAGCCCGGCGAACGGTCATTATTTTGTACCCTTGCAGTAGTAACAATCGATGAGGTGAACCATTCGGAAGGACAGGTCGTGAAGGAGGGCCGGCAAAATGACAAAACTCGTAACACATGAAAGGGACGGCAGGCGCGTCCCGCGCGAAGGCCGTACGATCACATGGATCCAAAAACCGCAGGACGGTCCGCTCGGCCCGCATCATTCTTCGGTTTGCACCGTCGTATTTGAGCCGGGAGGCAGGGCAAATCCCGGCCATACGCATTTGAAAGGCGAAGAAACCGCTTACGTCATCTCCGGGCATGGAAGAGTTCGTGTCGGAAACGAATATTTCGACTTGGAACCGGGGTCGCTGGTTTTTTTTCCGCAAGGCGTGCCGCACATTATGTGGAACAACGGAAACGAAGCATTGCATATCGTTTGCTTCTACGCGCCGAAACGGGAATCCATCGAGGTTCTGGACGATGAATCCTTCGATCATCCGGAATTTTTATAAAGGGAGGTCCTTCATGGGAATGCTCGATAAATTTATGCTGACTGAGAAAACCGTTCTGATTACGGGCGGCGCGGGCAATATAGGAAAGGCCGTAGCGTCGGACATGGCCGAGATGGGCGCGGATATTGTGATTGCCGACTGCAATCAGGACGAAGCCGCCGCATTCGCGGCACAACTTTGTGAGAAGGGGAGCAACAGCATTGCCGTCGGAGCGGACATCACAAAACCCGATCAAGTACAACGGCTTGTGGACACCGTCGTCAAAGCATACGGAAAGATTGACGTACTGTATAACAATGCCGGGCGCTTTGCCGTCGCCCCGGCGGAGGATATGGAATACCAAGCGTGGCTGGATATGCTCGATGTTTGTCTGAACGGCGTTTTTTTGACGACGCAACGCGTAGGCAGAGAAATGATCAAGCGCGGGCGGGGATCGATTGTGACCACCGCTTCAATGTCGGGCGTCATCGTAAACTATCCTCGCCCGCAGGTCGCATACAATACGGCAAAAGCGGGCTTGATACACATGATGCGCTCATTTGCCATGGAATGGGCGCCTTACGGCATTCGAGTCAATACGGTCAGTCCCGGCTATATCGACAATCCGCGCATTCACTCCCGCATTTCGGAAGATTTGTTGAACTTTTTCAACAAGATCACGCCCATGCACAGAATGGCGGATGAGCATGAAATCTCCGGTGCTGTCATCTACTTGGCCGGCGACGCCGCAACGTACACAACCGGAATCAATCTCATCGTGGACGGGGGATATACGATCCTTTAAGCTCCCGCGTTGCGGCGCAAACGAAGATCGCGCAGTGCGACGGCTGTGGCAAAGGCTTCTTCTCCTTCGAACAGGAAGCTGTCCGGGAGGTCTATCCCAAATTGAAATTTCATGATTTCTTTCTGTTGCATCAACGACATCCCGGTTCCGTCCACACGGCGAAGGCCGAGCGTGCGCGCGGTTTCCAGAAAGCCGGACGTCGGATACAGAACATCGGCGGCGATGCAGTGCGAGGGAAGTTTCTTCATGAAGTCCAACGAGTCATAGTCCTCGCAGCCGCCGGCAAGACCGAGCGAGGTGCACTGCGCGACGACATCCGCATCGCGCGCCGCCTCCGAAAGAAATCCGTCATGCAACGGTCCGCATACTGCCGTCACGCCGCTGTCGTACTTTTTAAGCGCCGCAACGACGGCTCTCGCTTTTTCAACCGTGCGGTTTGCAATCGCGAACTTCTTGATTCCCCGTTTGCACAGGTCGCCCGCAATCGGACCCGCAACCGAACCCGCGCCGAGAATCAAGGCTTTTTTGTCTGCCAGGCTGCCGGGACCTCCCGCCGCGCGCTCGATGTTCGCCGCTTGCCCAACCCCGTCCAAGCCAATACCGACGAGTTTGCCTCCGTCATTGCGCACGTGATTGACAGAATTGAACAGCAAACTCATCTCTTCCGCATCATCAAGATATTCGATGATATCCGTTTTATGCGGCATCGTCAGATAAAACCCGGGCAAATTCATAAGCCGAACCGCGGAAATGAACGGCTCCAACTTTCCCTTGGGAACCACCGCCGGTATACAAACGGCGTCCAAGTTTGCGTATTCGTACATCATATTGTTTACATAGGGTGAACACGCGTGATCCATCGGATCTCCGATGAGAAAATATAATTTGGTGTGCACCGTATATTTGAGCCTCATTGGATTTGCTCCTCTCTGTCATATGCGTCCGCGAAAAGAATGCCGTTTACGATCCTGTCTTTGGAAACGGCGCGGGATTGGATGTACAACAGCGACAACGGATTTTCCAAACTCTTTTCGACGGCATGTTCAATGTTTTCTCTTTTGTTGTCCGTGATCCCGAGCGCATCCAAAGACGTCGGCAATCCAACAGCTTTGCAAAAACGGCGAATGCGTTCGAATTCATCCATGGATCGCTGTTCTATGATCAATTCCGCCAATGCGCCGAAAGCGACGAGCTCGCCATGCATCAAATGCCCCGTCACGGGCAATGTATGAAGGGCGACACAAATGCCATGCGCCAGCGAACAACCCGAATTCTCGGTTCCCGCTCCGCTCAGAAGGGTATTTGCTTCGGCGATATCTTCGTAATCTTCCGTTCTGATGCCGTTTTTTGCCGCAAGCAAGGCGGATTGGCCTTTTTCGAGAATTGTATCGAAAGCCGCTTTCGCAATGGCAAGGCCTGCAAGCGTGCGACGGTACCCGTTTCCGATATAATTGATATTGTCGCAATCGATGTTGGCGCGCGCCTCGATCCAAGTCGCAATCGCGTCGCCGAATCCCGCAACAAGTGAACGCAACGGCGCCTTGACCGTGATCTCCGTATCGAGAATAACATAATCCGGGTTTTTTCCGAGTCGCACATTGTATGACGTTAAATCGCTGTTGTAAACCATCACGCTCGAACCGGTCGGCGCATCCGTCGCAATGTTTGTGGGGCAGACGATCAAAGGGGTTTTGGCATTTGCCGATGCGGCCCGCGCTGTATCGCAGGTCTTTCCGCCGCCAATCCCGACATACACATCCGCGCCTTCCGCCATGCCGAGCTTGTACACTCTGTCGATTTCATCCACATTGCATTCACCGGAAAATTTAACACAGACCGCTTTCAAGGCTTCCGCATGAAACAATGCGGGCATCTCTTCGCTGAATGCGTCATAAAAAAATCCGTCGATCAAGAGAAGCGCTTTTTTGCCGAGCATGCGTGCAAAACGAGGAAGCTTTGAGATCTCTCCCGGGCCTTGAATATATGTCCTCACAGAGCCGAATGCGCGCGTTTCCTTCGCTTTTCCAAAAGGCATACCGTTTCCTCCTTTTAAAGGCATACAACTGCGTCAATCCTGAGAATCACCCCCCCCTTCACACATGTCCTCGGGGCCTGTTCGGAAATTACTTGGGGATTTCGATCTGATAGCTTTTCATTTTGCGATAGAGGGTATTTCGTGAAATGCCGAGCGCTTTTGCGGTTCGGGAGATATTCCACCTGTTGCTGGCAAAAGCCTTGTAAATCGTATTTTCTTCGTGACATTTCAACGGCTGCAACCGCGGTGCTTCGCACTCTTCCGTACGCAGATGAACGCTTTGCGCGCTTTTCTTGTTTGGCATCGGCATATCGGGAAACAATTCCGGGGAAAAAGACAGTATGCCGGGATCGATCTTGTTGCTTTTCAGAATAATGGCCCGCACGTACGCCCGTTCAAGCAAATTTTCCAGTTCTCGCACATTGCCCGGCCAATGGTAGCCCTTTAAGATTTCCAACGCGGCGTCGGATAGGCCAAGGTCGCTTTGATTTTCGGAAGATTTGCGCAAAAGGATATTTTCTGCCAAAAGCCGGATATCATCGATCCGTTCTCGCAACGGGGGAATGTTGATCGTGATCACATTCAAACGATAGTAGAGATCTTGCCGAAAAAGCCCCTTCGAAACCATATCCTTCAGATCCGCGTTGCAGGCTGCTATGATCTTGAGATTCAGTGAAATACTGACGGTTCCGCCGACACGCGTCACCGTTTTTTCTTGCAGGACGCGAAGCAATTTTGCCTGCATGTCCAATGGAACGGAGTTTATTTCGTCCAAAAAAATCGTGCCGCCTTCAGCCAATTCAAACTTGCCGGCCTGCCCGTTTTTCTTTGCGCCGGTATATGCACCTTTCTCGTATCCAAAGAGTTCGCTTTCCAAAAGACTTGTCGGAATCGCGGCGCAATTCACCGCGACAAACGGGCCTTTTTTGAGATGGCTTTCATTGTGAATCGACTGGGCGAATATCTCCTTCCCCGTTCCGCTCTCACCCTGCAACAGGGTATTGTTCATGAGATGCGCGGTCTGTTTTGCAAGCTCGACGGCCGCCATGAGCGCAGGGGAGCTTCCGATGACATTGTCGAATGTAAAGGATGCGTTCCACCCAAAGTGTTTCAGGACTTTTTTCGTGCTGCGCATATCACGAAATGTCCCGATTGCGCCTTGCATGGCCGCATTTTCGGCAAAGATCGGGCGAACGGTCCCGATGCAGCGCTGCGTCGCGTCGCCGACATAAAGCAACCATTCCTTGTTGATCACCGGCGTGCCTTCGTTCAAAACTTGCCTGAAATAGTTTGATGTGCCCAAAAAATGATCGATGTTGCAATCTGCGGCGATGCGCATTGAGTCGTCGTCCGCATTCCCCCTGCTCATGCCGAGCAATGCGCTCGCGGTTTTGTTCATCATGATCACAGAACCGTCCGTGTCAACCACGACGATCGCTTCGTCAATTTCCTCCAAGATGGCCTTGCTGAAATTATGGCTCTTTATGAGTTGCTCCTGCTTGCGCATCTGCAAAAGATTGTATTCGACGCCCTTTCCGAAAACAATCATAATATTCATTCTGTTCAATGCGGCCAATGTCAATTCTTCAACCAGATTGATTAAGCCGAGCATCTCCCCGTCCGGAGAAAAAATCGGAACACAGGTGCAAATCAATTCATGGCTGTTGCTGTCATAGTGCTCTGCCCCGATCAAGCGCACCGGGTTTTTTGTCTGTTTGGCAATGCACATTGCGGATGTTCCGCATACGGATTCGTCTTTCCATAACCCGGGATAGGCATAGCGTTTCCGCCTTTTCACGGTTCGGCTGTCCAAGCCGTATGTCCCGATAAAATAGAGATCCGCATCATAGATATCCAAACGAAAAAGCGGATCGTTCGTAAAATCGCAGAAAGATCGAAACAACGGCGCTGTTGCTTCGAGAAGATCTTTGCATTGCAGTTGCTTGCGGCGCAATACCTCCGGCGAAATATGCCGCAAGGAGATATGATACGGATCAAGTCCGCTTTTGTGGCTCCGAATCCACGAATCGAGGATTTCCTTGCGGATGATGTTGGGATCGGGAAGTTGCCCGTCATCGACATAAGCCAACCAAGCTTTTTTGATTTCATCGACCTTATGCCGGAAATCAAGAATATCTTCTATCGTCATATCCGCAAACTCCTTCCCCGGAAATCATATCGTTTCAAACGGGTCCCAAAGGCGCATGCAATTTAAAACTTCGCGTTTCGGCGTTCGTTTTGCGGCAGAATTTCGGGTGAAACAAAACGCGGACAGTATTCAAGCCGCGCATCGTGCGGCTTGAAGTGTTGCCGAAATGTATACTTATCGACAGAGGACGAAAATGAAAATCCACACAGAAAAAGCATAAGAAAAACCCATGAAAACGTTCCATTAATGGGTTAAAGAGGGTGCGCAAACAAGTATACTTCTCTGCGCCAAACGCCGGCAAAAGGAATTGTGCCGGTCACACTATACAATACATTATATCGCTCTGCGCCAAAAAAGCAAATGTTTTTTTTACTTGAATTTGCCCGGGAATTTGCCCAAAATTTACCTGGGTTGCCGCGCGTTCCGTGCGTTCCCGCGCCCAAGCGACGCGATCGCGCCGCATATGCAGTCGATGTCCTCGGGGCGCAGGTCCGTGGAGCAGGGGAGGTTCAGCACGGTTTTTTCGTAGTGCAGGGCTCGCCGGATTCGATGCCGGCGGGCTTTTTTGTAGGGCTTCTGCCTGTGGCAGAGCCGCCAGACGGGACGGCATTGGATGCCGCGCGCGTTCAGGGCCGCAAGCAGGGCGTCGCGGGACATGCCGAAGGCCGCCTCTTCCACTTCGAGGGCGTAGAACCAGTGATTGGCGCGGATGTCCGCGCGGAACGGCAGGAGGCGCAGGCCCTTCGCGCCCGCGAGGCGTTCCGCGTAGCGCGCGAAGTTCTCCGTCTTGATCGCGATGAAGCGTTCCAATTCCTTGATCTGGCTCACGCCCAGGGCGGCCTGGAGGTTCAGCATGCGGTAGTTGTAGCCGACGTCGCCGTGGATGAAGCGCAGTCCGTCGTCCTTGGCCGTCGTGGTCAGATAGCGGGCCCGCGCGAGGCGCGCGCGCGCGGCGGCGCCGCGTCCGCCGGCGAGGATCATGCCGCCGCCGCCCGTCGTGATGATCTTGTTGGCGTTGAAGGAGTATACGCCCATGTCGCCCACCGTGCCGGCGTATCTGCCCTTGTAACGCCCGGCGGCGTAGCGGCTGCCGATCGCCTCGGTCGCGTCCTCGAGGACCTTCAGTCCGTATGCGCGCGCGACGCGCAGGATGCCCTCCATGTCGGCCAGATCGCCGAACACGTGCACGACCACGACGGCGGCGACGCGGCGTCCCGTGACCTTGTCGAAGAGCCGGCCGCGCGCGTCGCGGCGGCATTCGTTCGCGCAGAAATCCGCGAGCTTGGCCGCGTCCATGCAGAAGTGTTCGTCGCAGTCCATGAAGATCGGCTCGGCGCCCAGATAGCGCACGGGATTCACGGCGGCGATGAAGGTCAGCGTCGGCGCGAGGACGGCGTCGCCGGGCCCAACGCCGAGGATGCGCAGCGCGGTGTGCAGACCGGCCGTGCCGCTCTGACAGGCGACGGCGTCCTCCACGCCCGCGCAGGCCGCCACGGCCGCTTCGAATTCGGATATGAAGCGCCCCCCCGTGGACACCCAGCCCGTTTCCACGCATTCGCGCAGGTTTTCGACGATGTCGGCGCCGAGGTTCGGCTTGCTCAGCGGTATCTCTCTCATGAGCCCTTGAATTCCTCCATCGTGGCTTCGCCCTCCTGCGAGATGCCCTCCCGCGACAGGACGGCCTTGACGGTTTTCGCGAATATGCGCAGATCGAGCCGGGCGGACAGCCCGGCGACGTACTCGACGTCGAAGCGGAACTTTTCCTCCCACTCGATCGCGTTGCGGCCGTTGACCTGCGCCAGACCCGTCAGACCGGGCCGGACCTCGTGCCGCCGCGCCTGTTCCTCGGAGTAGAGCGGCAGATAGCGGACGAGCAGCGGGCGCGGGCCGATGAAGCTCATGTCGCCCTTCAGGATGTTCCACAGCTCCGGCAGCTCGTCGAGCGAGCTGCGCCTGAGCATCTCGCCGAAAGGCGTCAGGCGCGCCGCGTCCGGCAGCGGCGCGCCGGCTTCGTCCGTCGCGTCCGTCATGCTGCGGAATTTGTACAGCGTGAAGATGCGCGCGTCCTTTCCCGGCCTCTGCTGCCGAAAGATCGCAGGCTTTCCGAGCTTGCGCCGCACGAGAAGCCACAGCGCGAGAAACAGCGGCGAAAGGAGCAACAGCGCGGCGAGGGCCAGCAGGACATCGAGCAATCGCTTGATGTACACCCGGTAAAGCACGGCCCGGGCGTCACGCGCGCGCCCGCGCGGACAGCAACAGGTTGATCGCTATGCCGACGCCGAGAAGGCCGTAAAACAGCGGCATGACCGATACGGAGCTGTCGTCCACGAAGGCCGATATGAGGAAGCCGAGGACGCCGAAGAATATGCCCGCGCCCGCGACCTGCAGAAAATCGTCGTACGCCGACCGAAAATAGATCCGAAAGCTGTGCACAACGTAGAACAGGAAGAGCGCCAGCAGGGCGATCACCGAGAGCAGCCCCGTGCCGATCGCGGCGCCGAGATACATGTTGTGCGGCTTGTCCACGATCATGTTGATGTTCCAGCCCGCGTTGTACTTGCCCACGTAATCGTCGTGGGGGAAGTAGATGCAGTAGGTGTCCGCGCCGCGGCCGAGCAGGAGCGTATCGCGCAGCATGGGGAGGGTCCTGGACCAGATGTAGCCGCGGCCGCTGCCGAAATTCGGATTGTCGGACCAGCCGATGTGCGGGACCTTGCGCAGTTTCACGCGCTTGCCGATCTCGTTGTGGTAGAACGTGCCCTCGTCCGTCAGCGCGAAGGGCCATATCTGCGGGTCGTCCGCGAGGCCGATCATGCAGTAGAAGGTGATTTCGCCGTTGACCTCGTTCTCCACGGAGGCGGGGACCAGCGTCAGCGCCGCGAACCTGGGATCGTCGATGAAGATGGCGGGATTTGACGCGTCGGCGCTGCCGCCGAACCGGATGAAGTCGTTCCTGAGCGCCAGCTCCCTGCCGTCCGCGTCCCTGACGGCGAGGTCAAAGGGATCGTCCTTGTTCGCCGTGATGGTCGCCTCGTTGCCGTTCACGCTCACGATGATGTCGGCGCCGTCGTTGATGAAGTAGTCGATCACGGCCTTTTCGGGCGCGGCGCCTGTGCCGTCTGCCTCTTGGACGGTGCCTGTGCCGTCTGCTGCTTGGACGGTGCCTGTGCCGTCCGGCGCTTGGACGGTGCCTGTGCCGTCCGCATCCGCCGCGCCGTCCTGCGCCGCGATGACACTTGCCGTTTCGGTGATGTTCAGCACGCCTTTGACCGCGCTGCTGAGCTCCGGATACCACCTGGCGTAGGTGAAGCCCGCGACGACGACCGTGATGGCGAGCAGGGCCGCGACGGGTTTCCACCACTTCAGGATGCGCTTGTTCAGCACGACGACCGCCGTCAGCACGACGAAGAACATGCCGAGGAAGCCGCCGGAGGACGCCGAACCGATCAGATTCATGACGAGCAGCGTGAAGAGGACGCCCCAGGCGATCTTCTTCCGCATATTCCGCTCGCGTATGAAGATCATGCCGAAGAGCGGAATCAGCAAGGTCAGGTAGAAGGAAACGTAGTTGATGTTGTACACGGTCTGGTAAATTTCGCCTTGTTTGAATGCGAATTCCAATATTTGCCTGCCCTCCGCCGCAAGCCGATCCATCAGCTGCCAGGTCGTGAGGTCGCTGTTCTCGATGGGCTCGTTCGGCACGATGAGCTTTTGTCCCATGGGCGTCTGCAAGAAGTCGTGTCCGAAATACTGGCTGAGGCCCAAAAGCGCGAGCAGACCGCTCGTGACCGCGAGCGGATAGACGATCCACTTCACATTGCGCTCGGAATTGACGGAATTGATGATGTAAAAGAGCATGACCATGTAGCAGAGCAGGACGTATGTACCCTCGAAGCGCTCGTTCCAGCCGTGCCACGCGAAGAATTTTTCGGACGACGCGAAGTAGGAGAAGAGCACCGTGAGCGCATATGCGACCATGGGGAAGTACAGGACGCTTCGCTTCACGGCCAAGGACTGCGTACAGAGGCGAAAGAGCAGCGCGAGCAGCGCCAAAACCGTGCAGAGCACGATCAGCTCCACCTTGACGTGGCTGAAGAATTCCGTCTGATCCTCGGTTCCGATGCTCCAGAAAAAGCGTGACATGTCCCGCTTGTACATGTAATACCGCACCGGCATGATCACCACCGCCGTGAACAGCATGGCCGGGATGATCTGAAAGCCGTTCATGTGTTCGTCCGCACCGCCGGCGTGGCTCATCGACCATATGTAACGCGGATCCCTGCGAGGAACTTTCTTGGGTTTTTCCATCTCGTTTCGCTCCTTGGCGTGTATTTGTTTGACATGGATATTATAGTGCATATCCGCGCGGGTTGCAAGTTTTTCGCGCTTGCCGTTTGGTGGCTTCATCCGCTTACATCCTCGGATTGTTGATTTGTCGAAAGTCGAGAGAAGAAAAAGCAAAGTCAGTTCGACTCAGGTCCTCTCGACATGGTTTTGCGGGGAAACGGAATGCAGGGCGCGCCGCGAAAAATTGGAACGCTAACCACGCAGGTTTTTGAGGCGCCGCAATGCGAAAACCCCTTGAAACAAGGGGTTTTCGGCGGTTTGAAGTTGTTTTGAATCTGTTCGTTGCGGAATGGCGGAGAGGATGGGATTCGAACCCATGGTGGGTTGCCCCACACAACATTTCCAGTGTTGCACCTTATGACCACTCGGACACCTCTCCGTGCAAAATGAATCGGTTTTTTTCCCGCTTCCGGCCGGCTTTTATGCACGACCGTTATCGCTTGCGGTCAGGAAGGCTGAACGCAGAATACATGTTATCACAAACACATGCCCGTTTCAAGCAAAAAATGAATATGGTAATAGATGGTAAATGTCGTGGTAAATGTCATGTCAAGTGATTGTGGGCAGAATATATTTCCGAAAAGAAGACTGTTTTTTTATTATAATTTTCTACTGCTCTATAATCTTCGCATAATTCCTGCCTAACCTGGCTATGCGCCTGACGTTGAAAATATCCCCCGCCTTTATTTTTCGCATCAACTGTACGTATCCGGGCAAATTGGCTCGGTCGGCTCGGTCGATTTTTTTGTTGACAAGCCCACGCCGGCGTGTTAACATGAAATTCGGACAAAAAATACAATTTTTGCGCCGTTAGCTCAGCTGGTAGAGCACCTGACTCTTAATCAGGGTGTCCAGGGTTCGAGCCCCTGACGGCGTACCAGTCAAATCCCCGAAATTACAACGGTTTTGGGGATTTTCATTTCCTGAAATTCCCTGATCGTTTAATCGTTTGACCCTAATTTGACCCCAACCCGGAAAGGCGTTTCAAATGTGGGATCTCAGAGAAACATCCGCGCAAGGACGGCACGGGCGTTGCGGAAACGAAGACGCCGCCGAGTCAAAGGGTAAGGCGCCGTAAATTTGAGATTGGATTGACCGGCCCGGACCGATAAGCGCCCGGCGTGGATTGACCGGGCAACGATCGACTGATACAACGGAAATTGTCATGAATTTCCACGACACTCAATATTGCAATCCTCAATGTGGCAAAACTCGACATAAAGCTCTTGTATTTCCGAGGATGATGTGCTATTATTTTAATTGCGGTATCCGAACCCCAAGCCGTTCCGACAACGATTGCGAGGCAATATGTTGCGCAATGCGGTACGCTATTATGTAACAGGAGGTTTTCCCATGCGTTTACTTACCAGATCTGATTTTGACGGCCTCGCCTGCGCCGCCCTCCTCAAGGATCTGAAGATTATCGATCGTTGGAAATTCGTTCACCCCAAGGATCTTCAGGACGGCATCGTCGAGGTCACGGAGGAGGACGTGCTCGCGAATGTTCCGTATGTCAAGGGCGCGAAGCTCTGGTTCGACCATCATTCGAGCGAAAACGAGCGGCTCGGCTCGGACGT
>JAISNR010000241.1 GCA_031276135.1 Eubacteriales Family XIII. Incertae Sedis bacterium
ACGTCGGCCTTGATGTTTTTAAGCAACGTTCCGACGTCCTTCAGCGAATCGATATCCAAAGCCTCGTATTTTTTCACGATGCTTCCATCGACGACGGACTTCGTGAATTCGATGGCCTGTTGCAGCTGTACGCCGTCTTCTTCGCCGAATTTAAAATCCTCTCGGATCGTTTTGATTACGCCAATCGCTTTGTCGATGTCCGCGATCAGATCGTCCGAAGAGAACAGATCGCCGATGTCGAGGTCGACGTCGTCGGTCAGGTCTTCCAACGCGGTCAGGATGGCTTCGATCTGCGCGTCGTCAAGGTAATCGCCCAGTGCATCCGTGATGATGGCTTCGAAGTCAGGCAGCACTCCCTTGAGGGCCTCGATGAGCGCGGTTTCGAGGTTGAATTCTTTGATGCCGATTAAGGACGCAACATCCTCTCCGGCGTTTGCGACAAAGGCATTTACCGTATTGGAAAGTATTGCGATCTCTTTAATTTTTTTAAGATCGCCTTCGAGATAGTCCTCGCCGAGCAAAGCCTTGACACCCTCGTCCGCATTGTCGAATTTGATATCGCCGTACTTATCGAACATGTCTCCGGTCAAAATATCGGTAATCCCGGCCTCTGCGGCATTGAAAGCTGCAATTACGTCAGCCAAAGTCGTGCCGGCGGCGGCGTTGGCTCTTATTATCTTATCCGCCAGATCGATGACGTCTTGCAACTTGCCGGATGCGGTATTGTATGCCGTGTCGATGGAATTGAAATCTTCGTTCGCCTTGGTGTAATCGCTTGCGGAAATCTGCCCCTCCGTCATCTCCGCGTCCACCGGAACAAGCTTGGCAAGTTCTGCAAGAGCATCTCTAAGCGTTTTGATGGGAGGAGTCGCCGCCTCAAGTGAGATCTTCGCATCAATCGCTTTTGTTTTTGCATCCTCCGCCGTTGTCGTGTCAACGCCGATAAGCGTCACAATGCGCGCATTTTGCGTGGACGCTGCTGTGCTTGCCGTGTTAACGGCGATGCGAAGCCTAGCGACTTCGTCCATGAAGGCTTTTACTTTTGCGCTGGAGACTTCCGTTTTTAGGAGCTCGGATGCCTTGCCATCCGCATTCCAGGCCAGAGTTTCGAATTGCCCTTTTAATGCGTTAGCTTGGGATAGTGCGCTCTTAACCGCGTCCGGGATGGCGTTTTCACCGAATAAGGCCGTCAATCCGACTAAAATCGTTTGTACGCCGGTGATGGCATTGCCAATCGCGGTCGCGTTGGCGGTTGCGGTATTGTATACGTCGGTGGCTTCCTTGGAGGTTTTGGCATTATTGAGCTTTTTTTCCAGATTTCCGTAGTCATAGCCGGACAAATCCAAGGCCGACGTAATTTTAACGGAATTCCAAGCAATAATTGCTACGTTGTAGTCATTATAAACCAGCCCGACCACAGGAACGGTAAGCGCCGTTTTCTTGTCTATAGCTGTGTCTAAATATGTCACGGGCGAACCATTTCTCCAATGACTCTCCAGGTCGGTAATGCCGTTTTTAACCGCAGTCAAGGCAGTATTCCACGCGGCGTAAGCCGTGCCGGCTTTGTCCTCGATAGCTTCCAGCTTCGCCGGTGCTTCCACATCTCGAATCTCGGTCAGTTCGTCAATCCAGTCTTCGTATTTCGCATCGTATGCATTCGAAACTTTGATGACAAACGACAGATTCGCCGTCTGGCCCATCGCATCCGTGGCTGTCACGGCCACGGAATATTCGCCCGCGTTCGTGTCTTTGCCAATGGTGATCGTGCTGCCCGAGAATGTTATCCGGCTGTCCCGGGCGCTGTCTGAAGCGTAACTTGTGCTGTAATTGCCGACATCTTTTCCTCCCTCGGAGGATATGGTTATGGTTTGGTCGTTGTAATCCGCTTCCGTGATTGCGACGATCAATGCATCGGTATTGTCATACACCGGAGCGACGCTATTTACCGAAGCAACCGTAAGCCTCGGTTCGTCCACCACCGAAACGGTGAATGTAAGGGGCGTGACGGATTTCACCGTATAATCGCTATCTTCATCGGAAATTTTTGCGCCCACCGTAATGTACGCCGTTCCGACGGTATTGCCCGCCGTAACGGTGAGAACGTTTCCGGATTTGCTGACAGAAACGCTCGTGGAATTTCCGGCGCTGGGCGTCCATTCGATAAAGTCAACGTCTTCGGGAACGTTTGAACCATCATCTTGAATCAAAGACAAATCGATGATTTTGGTTTCACCCGCAAGGATATCAAGATCTGAAGAAACAAAGGAATTGTCTTGTAATTTCCCCTTTACGACCAACTCGATTTGGTTGTTGTGCTTGTTTTCGGCGGTTTTTATTTTTTTGGCCAGACTGCCCGACTGAGGATTTTCGGCTGTGCCGCCTTCGCCGTAGAGCAAGACTTTTATGTCCGTTTCGATTGCGGCGGCTCGCTCATTCGCGTCTTTCAGATTTTCCTGTGCGGTTTCAATCGCGCCATGCGCATCGGTAACAGGTTTCGCTTGAGCGCGAATAGTAGTCCATGGCCCATTTATTGCAACTAGGGTCTCTGCGAGGTCGCTTATAATGGGTCTAATTGCGTCATCAACCGTCGAATTTCCAGTAATGCCAGTAACGCTTGGCTTATTTGCGTTGACATACTCCGCAAGAGCATATGCATTGTCAGAATCATCGATACCATCATTATCGCTGTCTTCAAACGGATCTGTATATTCTGGAAGTAAATAAAAAGGTTCAAAATCAAACGGAGTACCATATACATTGGCAGATATGTCTATATCGTGCTTGTTATTTATATATTGTCTATAAGACACCGTTTTATCTCTCGGAACAACCTTGATTGGAGGCCAAGCCCAAGCAACAGTTACGGCGTATTCAAATGTGTAAGTGATCGTGTTTTCGTTAAGATACAACAAAAAATCTCTGTCTATTTTTGCCAATTTATCCGAGGAATACGTTGCCATGGTGTCATCCAAAGCTTTTTGCGCCTCAGCGACGCTGAAAACATCATTATTCGAAGTATTGTCATTCATCGCGGCATCACGTTCGGACATTTTACTATCCGCCGCTTTGAAAAAACCATCCCTCGTAATAACATTGTCGTTAGCGTCTTTGCCAAAGTTGTACCCTTTTTCTTCTAAACCCTTATATCGCTCTTTGAGATCCTGCAATTGCTGCTCTAAAGTGGGCGCGGGCGCATCCTCTTCAGCACTCCCCTCGGGCGGAATCGCAAACACCATCGGCCAAGGCCCAAACCCGAAGGTCACTGCCGCGATCAGCAGGAAAACCAGTGAACGTTTAAGTACCCCCCCCCCACATGTTTTTTCGTATATTTGTCATTGCAATTATCATTCCTTTCTCTGTTCCCGTCCCGCGCCGGGCGCCGGACGGAGCTTCAAGACCTGTTCGCGGCGGCGGAAGGCCCGCGCGCCAGAGCGTTTGTTTCGCCTTGGGTTTTCCCCTCCTTTCCGCGACCAAGACGAAGATATCCTGTCATTGAAATAAGAAACGTTGTCATCTCAGGGCTTTGTTGCTCCCAAAGCCAAATACAGCGCATTCCGGGCAAAAGGCAACCCATCGGCCAATAGGCAGAATTTCTTCACAATTCTGCTTTTCGTGTCCATTATACACCCAAGAGGTCACAAATCGGTAACATTTTAAAAAAATTTTAAAATTGCAAAAATTTTTTCCGGGCGGGGTCCGCACTGTCCTTTGTCAAATTCCGCTCCCAAACGAAAATCCGTCTCCTGCAACGAAAGGCGGGGTTTCCGCTTCCTCATTGATGGGATATTTTAATTGAGGATCGGTTTCAACAGTTCCGCAGAGCGGATTTTCGGCCCCGGTCCGCGCCCGGATCGCACACGCCGCCGGGCCTGTGCGGGATCACCGCCCGAGCAGGCCGTATTTCACTTTGATCCGGTCCAGCTTTTCGAGCATCGCGCGGGAAACGACGAAGAGGAAGAACGCCGTGGCCGCCGCGTGGACGAGGTTGAGCGGGATGCCCTGCAAGTACGCGAGGAAAAACATCTCCTTCGTGGGCTGTATCTGATACATCAGCACCATCGAGCTGTCCATGATGAGGCCGTAGAAGGCGAGGGCCGACAGCGCGCCGAACACGCAGAGCGCGGCGCGGCTGCGGCCGAGCAGTCCCTTGCGGAACAGCACGCCGGCCAAGAAGCCGATGATTCCGAACGCGAACATCTGCCACGGCGTCCACGGTCCCTGCCCGAAGAACAGATTGCTCACGAAACCCGTCATCGCGCCGACGAGGAAGCCCGCTTCCCCGCCGAAGGCGACGCCCGCGATGATGACGAGAGCGAGCACGGGCTTGAACTGCGGCAGCATGAAGAAAGCCACCCGCCCGGCGACGGCGATCGCGCACAGCACGGCGATGATCACGAGTTCCCGCGCCTGCGGCTTGCGGCCCTCGAACACCAGCGCGAAGGGCAGCATGGTTTCAAGGAGAATCAGCATGGAGATGAAATAGTATTTGCGGTCGCCGAGGAAATAGACGCCGATGCAGATGGTCAGCGGAACGGCCAGCAGGCTCATCGCCGCCGCCGCGAGCGTGCGCAGGGGCAGCTTGCGCTTTTCCGGGGCGGACAGGGCCTCGGGCGGGCGGGTCCCGCGCCCCGGGGTCAGCGCGAACACCAAAGCGACGGCCTCCGCCGCGAGCGCGAGCATTGCGCCCGCGTATTTCCAAACGTCGGCGCCCCTTGCCGCGCCGAGCGCCAAATCGCCGCCCGAAACAAAGGCGGCAAACCCGTCGAGATGCGCGCCCGTGAAGATGCCCGTACAGACCAGACCGAGCAGCGCGAGCGCGGCCGTGAACCTGCGGGGAAGGGACAGCTTCGCGCGCAGCGTTTCCCCGCCCGCGCCGCCCGCGCGGAGCGCGGGCGCGCGTTCCTCCCCTTGCGCGGACGCCGCCGGTTCACGGTCCGCTTCCCGTTCCTGCGCGTCCCACGCCGCATCCGGGACCGGCGGCGCGGGCATTTGGCCGCCGAGCGCCGCGATCACATCCTCCGGCGTGACGGCCTTGGGCAGCTTGTCCCGAGCCATGCGGTTCGCCGCCGTCGTATAGAAGCCGTTGCCCGAAAAAAAATCGCGCGGCGCGCCCTCCGCGATGACGTTGCCGTCGAAAAACAGCGCGCATCTGTCCGCGCATTCGGCGCAAAACTCGACGTCGTGGCTCACGAGGACGACGGCGACGCCCGACGCCGCGAGCCGCCGCAGGATCCCGGCGAATGCGCGCTTGAACGCGGCGTCCAGGCCCTTGGTCGGCTCGTCCAGAAGCAGGATGCGCGGCCGCAGCAGGAGCACCTTCGCGAGCGCCGCGCGCTGCTGTTCGCCGCCCGACAGGTCGTAGGGGTGGGCGGACAGAAGCCCTTCCAGCTTGCACAGCGCGGACACGCGGGCGATCCGCTTTCGCTTTTCTTCCTTGGAAAGCTTCGTTTCCGCCAGGATTTCGAGCAGGTCCGCCTCGACGCTGTTCTGCACGAACAGGGCCTGCGGGTTCTGCGGCAGGACGCCGAGCAGGCCGGAGAACAGGCGTCCCGCGAGATTTTCAAGGGATTCGCCCTCGATGCGCACCCCACCGCGATACGGCCTGTTGATGCCCGCGATCAGGGACAGCGCCGTCGTCTTGCCCGTGCCGTTGCCGCCGAGGATGGCCGTGATCGTTCCGCCGTAGACCTTGAACGACAGGCCCTTGATCACGTCGGGGGCGTTTTTTTCGTAGCGAAACCACAGGTCCCGAAGCTCTGCGGCGGGCACATCCCCCGCAGGCGAACCGGCGGGCGCGGACGCGCCCCTTGCGGCTTCCTCCCGGGGCACGGGGCGAAGGCCGTCCGCAACCAAGCGATGCAACCAGTTCCGCCCGTCCCTGACGGTGACGGGACACGCGGTTTCCGCACGGGCCGCGCCGACTGCCGCCCAGATCCGCATGGGAACGGGCATGGCGCAAAACATCCCGTGGCCGCTTTCTCTGAGCGCCGCGCCGACCGCGGCGGGGCTTCCGTCCGCGACGATCCGTCCCGCTTCCATGACGACGACGCGGTCGCAGAGGGGAAACACGTCCTCCGGCCTGTGCTCGCTGAGGATCACGGTCACGCCGAGCTCTCTGTTTATTTTCCCTATAATAGAAATAAATTCCGAAGCCGCGATGGGATCGAGCCGGCTCGTCGGCTCGTCCAGAAGCAGCACCTCCGGTTGCATCGCCATGACAGACGCGAGGTTGAGAAGCTGTTTCTGTCCGCCCGACAATTCCGTCACGTCCTTGTGAAACCACGTCTGTATCCCGAAGAAAGACGCCATCTCCGCGACGCGCAGGCGGATTTCCTCCTGCGGCGCGCCGAGGCTCTCCGGCCCGAAGGCCAGTTCGTGCCACACCTTGTCCGTGACGATCTGGTTCTCGGGGCTCTGCATGACGAAGCCGATGCGCGCGCTCTGCTCCCGCAGGCCGAGCAGGGAGATCGGCGCGCCGTCGAAGCGGATTTCGCCGCTCCGCGCGCCGTGCGGCGCGAGGACGGGCTTCATGTGCCGCAGGAGCGTTGTCTTTCCGCAGCCCGAAACGCCGCAGAGCGCCACAAATTCGCCCTGTGCGACGGTCATGCGCACGCCGTCCAGCGCGGGCGTTTCGCGGCCCGGGTATGTGAATGTCAGGTTTTCGATTCGATAGCGTTCCACGTTCGGTCCTTTTCTTCGAAGTCCGGCGACAGGCTCCGGTCGATTGCGCCAAAGCCGCCGCCGGCGGAGGGCGGCCGTTCCGTCCCCCGCCCCGCGCCTGCTCGTCCAAACCCGCTCCGCAGCAGATCGACGTACATCTCGATCAGCGGATTCGCGTCCTCCTTGCGCCACACGGCCAGCAAGACCTCGCTCTTGTCTATGGGGTACTGCATCAGGGCCCTTCCGCCCATCGCCATGCGGCTGTTGGTCGATCCGATGACGACGCCGCGGCCCAATTCCGCGTAGGTGTAGGCGGAATCCCTGTCCGGAACCACCAGGATTCCGGAGGGAGAGAGCCCCCACAGCTTGATCTCGCGGTCGAGGCGATCGTTGAACTCGGCCGGGCTCTCGCTCTCAAAGGAGTCGATGATGAAGGGTTCGCCGAGAAAGGCTTCGTATGTGGCGTTCTCGCTGACGCCCGGATAGTCCGGCGACAGCATCAGATATTGCGGCATACTTGTCATGGGCGCGGCATTGTACAGGTCGCCCCGCAGCAAAAATCGCCGGTTGATCAGGATCATCTCGAGCTGCCCGTCGTGCATCATCCTGTTCAGAACGGAGGGGCAGTACCGATTCCCCTCGAGGACGATCCCGGGAACGCGCTCTTTGAGCTTCTTCTGGGCTTCGTGCAAAACCGGCCCGAAATCCAGATTCCGCTGGTAGCCCGCGTGAAGCTGCACATCGCGTGATTCCCGTCTTTTGAGCGTCTGCACGGTCGACAGAAACTCGTCGGACATCCTCGAAAGCTTTTCGAACAGTATTTCGCCCTCTGCGGTCAGGCGCACGGCTCTGGGACTGCGGACGAACAAAGGAAATCCCAAATAGTTCTCAAACGCCGATATGTTCTTGCTGACCGCCTGTTGCGTCATGTATAAGACCTTGGACGTATTGGTGAAATTAAGCGTTTTTGCAAGCGAAAGGAAACACTTGATCTTCGTTTCATCCAACATACCCGCATCCTCCGACAACACGACCGCCTGTATTTTTAGGGGGGGGGACCTCTTTAGAGTATCGTTTTGTGCGGCGTTTGTGGTTACTGCTCAAACCCCACGCCATTTTTACCCGTTCGTAAACTCCGGGCACACGTACCCATCTCGGAACCTGCCGCCCCATTTGGCTTCCTCACGTATGTCTGTGTACGCTCCGGGAGCCAACATGCGGCTCCGCCGCATTCCTCCGCTTCGCTTCGCCGGCCGTTTTTCCAACGCAGCTAAAGCTGCGGGAAAAAAGGCAAATGGGTCGGCAGAACCCGATCTGAACACCCGTGCCGGCGCGCGGCCGGGCGCAGGCAAAACTGACGCGGCGTTCGAGTCGTTTTGATTGTTGCACAGCTTCAGATAATCGTAAGTTTCGTCCGATTGCTTGAGAATGGAGCCGAAGAATTCTTTTCGGGCCTTGCATTTCGTCTTGCCCGTACCCGCGTACACCGCGCATTTTACGCTGTGGACGCATTGGTCGGACAGCAACAGCGCGGCGTTTGTACAGCAGCCGTCCGCATCGAGCAAGCCGAGCGTCCGCTTGTGATCTTCGCCGAAGCCGATGTTGCGGGTTCTGAAATGCGCTTCGGCGTAAACAAACGTCAAATCCTGATTCACGGAACGCGATTTGTCAAATGTGCCGCCGTCGCTGTTGGCAAACGCGATCAGCTCTTTTTTGAAGTCCGCGTTGACTCCCCGTTTTAACCCGACTTGCGCGCTTTCCTCGTATCTTTGCATTCGCGCCGCCTCGCAATCGTCATTATCGTTTGTATCGCAATCATATCACGATTCGATGCCGATTACAAGCGCACTTTGCCGACGCACACCGTTGCTTGCCGGCATACAGTTGTTCCCTGCCGATGCCGGCGGGTTCTTTGCGCACCTTTTGTTTGTTACAGTTCGGAGGCGGATCATTTTGAAGAATCCAACATTCGTTATTGTGAGCGAATCGAAGCAATTCATCGGGATTTCATGGATTGCTTGTGCCCGGGGACGTTTTTTAGAACACCGCATCCAAGACCGGACGCAGCGCTTGGAATATCTCATCTGCGAGCGCCCCTTCCTCGTCGCGCTCCGAGCTCAGGATGATCTTTTCAAAGCCCCAATCCCATTCCGTGAAGCCGATGTCGTCGAAGCCCGGCGATTCCTTGATCGCCGCCTTAAGTCTTTGGCCGCTCACGCTTGCGCTTCCGCTCCAAACGCTCACGAGGACTTCGGTTCTTGCCTCGTTTGAGTAAATTTTGTATTGGAACCAAAATTTTATCTCCGGATTGCGCTTTGAAGATGTGCAAATCTCGCCGCAGGCGTCCGAAAAGGCATAGTTCTCTCGTTCCTTGCGAATCTGAAAAAGGCTGAAATCCCGCTTGTATTTCTTCTTGATTTTGCCGTTCACGGATTTTATGATGCGGCGGTTTCGACTGCGCAAACTCCAGTTTCTTCCTTCTTGCGCGGCTTCCCCGTTTTCGTTTCCCACGGCCGTGACGGTTGAAAACAACAG
>JAISNR010000056.1 GCA_031276135.1 Eubacteriales Family XIII. Incertae Sedis bacterium
TCCGGGTCGTACACCGTGCCCCCGATGAAATGGCCGGGGATGTTGCGGTAGTACACGCGCGGCCGCGCGCCCGTTTCGGGCCGCAGGACCGTTGCGCCGTCGATCAGGTCCCGGAGCTCCGCTTCCTCCCCGAAGCGCATCGCGTCGGTGGGACAGGCGTCCACGCAGCGCGGCAGCGCGGCGCCGTGGTCGAGCAGGTGCGCGCAGCCCGTGCATTTCTGCGGGAGCTTGCCTTCTTCGTTCATGTAAACGGCGCCGTAGGGGCAGGCGTCCGCGATCTGCGCCTGTCCCGCCGCCTTCTCGGGATCGATGATCACAAGCCCGTCCTCCCTGCGGTACACGGCGCCGTCCTTCGCGGCGGCCATGCAGGGGGCATTCTCACAATGATTGCAAATTTTGGATATATAATGAATCTTGACCTTGGGGATGGAGCCCCGGACGTGTTCCTCCACCCGGCACCAGAACTGCCCCGTCATCGGCTGCGGCGCGGCGTAGGGCGTCCAGTCGTTCCCGCAGTGCTCGTCCTTGCAGGCCAGCTGGCAGTTGTGGCAGCCGGTACATTTGGCCACATCTATTACAAATACCTTAGCCATTCGCGCCTCCTTCCTTCGCTTTTTCCGAGAGCAGCCACCCGTCGAGGCAGACGCCGGCGTCGGGGTCCGTCTTGCGGGCGAAGGCTTCGGGATAATCCCGCTTCCAACCCTCCATTTCCGCGTCCGTGACCTTTTCCACCTCCACGAGAAAGCCGCTTGTGGCCATGCCCGTGCAATTCTTGGAGGTCATGGCCGTGGGCGTGATGCAGTTGATGCAGCCGCCGCGGTCGAGCAGGCCCGGGATGATGGGATCGAGCCGCGCCCCGTGATCCACGTAGCAGGTGCGCGGGATGAGGCGTTCCGTGACGTAGGCCGCGCAGAGCACGATGCCGCGCTCGTTGTGGACCTTGACGATGTCGCGGTGCGCGATGCCGCGCTTCTCGGCCTCGGAGGGGTGCAGCCACAGGGGTTCGTATTGGTATCCGTCCTTGGCGCGGATCTTCATCGTTTCCACCTCGCGGTTCCAGACGATGTCGTCGCACTGTGCGTGCACGCGCCAGCGCCCGTGGTTGGACATGCACAGAAGCGGGTATTTCTTCGCGCGCTCGCCCGTGAGCCGCTCGTCGTGGCTTTCGCTCTTTTCGATCCAGTGCGGCACGGGCGGCCGCTCGGGGTCGTCCGGCATGTGACGCTCTATGTCAGAAGAAGAATATTCCAGAAGTCCCGTCGGCGTGGTCAGCGGATTGCTCCCGGGATCCTTCCAGAAAGCGTTCAGGCCGGCGGGGACCTCCTGCGCGTTCGGCTTGCAGGGCAGGATGAACACCTTTTTGTTCTTGAATTCCTCCCAGGACATCGTGTCCTCGCAACCCGTGGCCTTGTAGAAGAAACGCACGCGCTCGTCCTCCGTCAACTTCCCCGTGTAGGCGTCGACGTATTCCTTTCCCAGCTTCTCGCAGACGCGCACGCAGACGTCGAAGTCGGACAGGGATTCGCCCACGGGCGGGCAGCAGGGTTCCTCCAGATAGACGGACTGAAACACGCCGCTCGAAAAATCGTTGCCGATGTCGGGCAGCTCGTGCTTCGTCGCGACGGGAAGGATGAGATCGGCAAAATAGCAATCGTTCTCCATCCACGGATGCTGCGCGACGATGGTTTCGACGGATTCGTGCCGGTATGCCTCGATGAAGAGGTTCCCGTTGTTCCAGCAGGTGACGTTGCAGGGCGCGTCCGTCCAGATCATGTGCACCTTGGATTGCCCCGGCCTGGGGTAGACGATCTTCTCGAATTGGTATATGCCCGTGGGCTTCCTGTAATTGTTCTTGTCCGGCACCTGGCTGGTAGAGAACATGTGCATGCCGTACCATTCGGCCTGCCCCTCGACGATGGCCCTGTGCACGAGGCAACGCGGGATGAACTGCGTCGGCGGCGGCAGTTGCTCGAACAGCGGGATGAGCTCGGGCACCCTTTCCTTCTGCTCCGGGTTCAGCACGAAGCGCTTCATGTTGATTTCGTCGGGCAGGTCGCCCGCGATGGGGCGCAGCGCGTCGCAGATATGCGGCATGGCCACGGGCTTGACGGGCGTGAAGGGCACGGGAAAATCCTTGGCCCACATGTTCCATTCGATCATCTTGGTCTGGTGCACGCCGGGCTTTCCGAGGCCCTGCATGCCGAGCAGCATGATTTCGAGGCGGGCGGGCTCGCTGGCGTAGGGCCCGCGGATGAAGCTGCCGCCGTTGCCGTGGCAGATGCTCGTGACCTTCTTGGCCCAGTGCCGCGCGAGGGCCTTTATGGTCCACGGCTTCACGCCGCACTTCTCCGACGCCCACTTGGGCGTCTTGGGCTCGCCGTCCTCCTTGCCCAGCACGTAGTCCGCGAACTTGTCGAAGCCGTAGGTGTGGCCGGCGATGTATTCCTTGTCGTAGGTCCCCTCGGTGAGCCAGATGTACGCGATCGCCAGTTGCAGGGCCGCGTCGGTGTTGGGCAGGATGGGAATCCACTTGTCGGCGTGAACCGCCGCGCCGTAGTTGAGGTCGGGGCAGATGTACACCTGCCGGATGCCGAGCTCGGTGAACCAGTAGCACAGGCGGCTCGGCAGGTGCATGCCGAAGCCGAGGGGCGTGACCTCCGGGTCGCAGCCCCAGAACAGCAGCATGTCCGAATGCTTGGCCATGTCGGGAATCAGGTTGGCCTGCGGCGTCTGTTCGCCCACGGGCTCGCAGCCCCAGACGTGCTTCGCGCCCCAGTACCAGCCCTCCCACGAATCCATGTTGCGCATCTGCAGCGTGTAACCGCCGAGCAGCGACAGCATCCTGTTCGGGCAGCCGTGGCTGGGGGACACGTTCTTGCCCTCGCCGTGCATGTCGGACTCGCACAGCACGGCCTCGGGGCCGTAGGTTTCCTTCATGCGCAGCAGTTCGTCCGCGCAGATCTGCGCGGCCTCGTCCCAGGAGATGCGCACATAGGGGCTCTTGCCGCGGTTCTGCGGGTTGCGCTCCCCCTTGGGGTCCCAGTCCGCGCGCTTCAGCGGATACTTCACGCGGTTGGGCGAGTACACGCGGCTCTTGTAGCCCAGACCGAAGTGCGTCGTCATGACGCGCATGGGCGGGACGAAGGTCTTGCCGCGGGCCTCCATCTTCCACGGATTGCTCTTTTCAACCTGCTCCGCGTCGTAATGATAGGGCCGGATCCGCGTGATCTTGCCGTCCGTCGAATCCACAAGGCAGAGCCCGCCGCTTTCGGGCCCCATCAGGCTGAAGCTGACCACGTTCTGTTTGTCGGGTGTAAATTTGTTACGCAAAGCTGCGCGCCTCCTCGTCGCCGGTTTTGGGATGCAAAACACTGTTGCCTCCATTATACAGGACATCGCGGGGAAATTGAAACAACCGATTGACCCGTCAGTGACAATTCGATGTTGTTGCTTTTGGAAGAAAGAGGAGACTCACACAATTCAATCGGGATATGTGTGCGGATCAAACTCCTTGCACTTCTTTTCGGCGTACAGGAAATCGATCGTGCTTGCGAGATAACCGGGTTTTTTAGCGGACGACTTAAAAAGCTCGTTTTCTTTGGTCTTTTGATTATACAGCACTATGGCGTTCCGCAGAATCAAACGAGTATGCGTCCTGATAAATTCAATTTCTTTCTCGACAATGATTTTATAATTTACATCTTTTTCCGCAACCGGATCGTAAAGTTTCAACTCACCATAAGGTACGGGTATCATATTGCTGAGTTTCAATGTGCCTTTTATTTCTGTCCGCTTTGTGACTTCGGATGTCGTTGTTATTCGTATAATCGGAACAATACTTTTTCGCGCCTCCGAAATTCCGTTTTCAAGTGTGATGAAATCACTTTTTTTAGGGGACGAAAACGGTACAAAATAGTTGAATTCATTATGCTCAAACACCACGCCCGTATATTTTCAAACGTCCCATTGCGTGTATCCTCTCAAACGCAAAGGCGGGATTGACTCCCGCCTTTGCGATTTTACAGCCCCGCCTTTAACGGCAGCGGATCGCCTGATTTTACAGCCCCGCCTTTAACGGCAGCGGATCGCCTGATTTCACAGCCCCGCCTTTAACGGCAGCGGATCGCCTGATTTCACTTGTATGATATCACGAACCTGCATTGCCCGTCAAGCGTTTTTGTCGATTTCGCGCATACGCTTTTTCGATTCGATGTTGTCGCTTTTGGAAGAAAAGCGAATCGGGTTCCCCCTTACAAACGGCGGGTCATTCGGAACCTGCGGGCGAATGCTTCTTCTTCCTTAATCCCAACACAAAATCAGCGGACACATTGTAATATTCGCACAATTTCACAAGATGCCGGATCGGCATCTCGTTTGCGCCGCGTTCGTATCGTGCGTACATCGTTTGGGAGGTACCCAGAACCTCCGCGATTTGTCGCTGCGTCTTGTCGTGGTCTTCTCTCAGTTCGCGCAGAATTTTTATGTGGTGATCCATTCGTGCTTCCTCTTTGTGATACCCGGATTGAGAGAATTGAAAGAGACCGTGATTTGGTTTGTTCGATATCTTCAAGCGCCGTCAATTGACCAAAAAATCATAGCACAATACATATGTTTACTATTGATTTTAGTAAATATATGTATTACAATAACCGTAGAGCCCAATGATTTTCTGCTTTGTTACGGATCGGAAGATTTGCGGACGGAAGGAATTGCGTTCGCCGATTCGGCTCGGCGAAGTGCGGTTAAAGAAACGGAGGATTTGCGCATGAGCGGGATTTGGTTGCACAGAATTTCACACGAAAGCGATGTTTCGTATCCGCTGTTTGAAAGAGGTTATCTGTCCATTGGATTTTCCGATTTTGCGCGGGACGCGGACTTTGTGAAAGCCATGCGCGACGAAAGCGGCGGCGACAAATGGGCATTGTTTGAGGCCGCGAACGACCGCATATGGAGCGAACGATACAGAGGGCGATACAATCTATGGCGCTTTCTGCGCGAATTTGCGGTGGGCGACATCGTTGTGGTTCCTTCGTGGGGGAAATTTTATATTTGCAGAATAACGGGGGAATTTCAAACGGCCGGCGCCGTGGATACGGCGGGTCTGAAGGATTGGAACGACAAAGTCGTGGAGTCGGACGGCGCCTCGCTTCGGCGAAACGGCAAAGTCGTGGATATCGGTTTCGTTCGAAAAATAGAAATGATTGGCGACCCCCTCTCAAGGGAGGAATACGCCGACGCAAAGCTGTCCGCGAGAATGAAGATACGGCAGACAAACGCGGACATAAGCGACTTGAGATCGAACGTCGAACGCGCAATGGATTTGGCGAAAAGCGGAAAAAAGCTCAGCTATCACCGCGAGCTGACGAAACAACTGCGCGCGGATGCGCTCGGCGTTACGAGAGAAATACTGGCTCCCGGCAAATTTGAGGAAGCCGTGAAATGGTATCTGAAGAAATTGGGCGCCGACGAGGCGTACATCCCGCCAAAACCGAAAGATGACAGTGAAAAGCGGAACGGCGCGGACGCGGATGTGATCGCGACGTTTGAGAGCTTAAAGG
>JAISNR010000095.1 GCA_031276135.1 Eubacteriales Family XIII. Incertae Sedis bacterium
TTGCAGATAAAATCCCGTTTTCCACAATGTCTTGGGCGAATGCAGTTCCTCAAAAGCTTCCCGTTCCGTCGTCAAATATTCTTTCACCGTCGGATGCGGTTCCGGCATTTCTTCTGTCAGGGGCTGTGTTAATCCGGTTTGCAAATTTTCGACCGCTTGTTTCGTTTCCGCTTCGATTGTTCCGGGTTCCGCATAATCCGAACAGGCGCAACAGAGGAAAATGAGTGCAACCGTAATCGATAATGTTCTCAACTGCGTTTCACTCTTTCATTCGGGCCAAACAAAGCTGTTCGCGATATACATCGCCGCCGTCTTGGCGGCTTCGGCGTTCTCCTCTCCAAAGACGGTCAGATGGATCAGTATGTGCTTTTTCTCGCCGACGATATAATATTGCACGGTCATTCCTTCCTTTTCCTCTATTGTGTATACATACAAAGGGTAGTCGTTTTCCGTGTACACTCCGTAAGCGTCCACCGATTCCGCATCCGGCGCCTGCGAGAACAACTGTGCCGCTATCATTTGACGAAACGTTCCTTGATCGGCGAGCGGATACCGGTTCGTGCCCGCTTCCACGGAAATATTTGTCGTCGGATTTTTCGTGTCCGTGCCAACCGGCAGATAAAACCGCTTTTCGTCCGACGGATCGCCCACCATCGCTTCCGCCCAGCCCGCCGGCACGGTATAGGAGCCGAACGAATCCTCAACGACAACGTCCGCTGCGGGTTCTTCCGAAGATTCCCCCGAAATTTCCTCCGGGGTTTCATCCGCGGCTCCCGCACTCCCGTTCACCGCATCGACCGTTGACCGGGCATCGTCGCCGCACGCCGCAAACAACGGCAAGATCCCAATTGCAAACGCAAGCATGAACCAGCATTTTGACAGTTTCACAAAAAACCCCTTTCCGCCGCCAAAAAGGGCGGCACAACGGCAATTAAAGCGGGAGATTCCCACCCTCTTGCGGTTTCGCATAAATTCCGCATTGTCTTCCCGTATCCCGGCCGAAATCAATCCGCTTGTCCGCTGCTTTCGAAAGCGATGCGCCCTCCGCCTCGGCAAACGACGAAGGAGTCCGTGGTGAGAAGCGGCATCGCGGCGCGCGCGTCCTTTTGCGTGTTCTGCCACAAGCCCGGACTCGGTCTGCATTTTTTCCCGCTTACCGTTCCTCCGTTTTCCGCTTGCAACGTGATGATTTCTCCGTCGCATCGGCCGCCGCATACGCCAAAATACGGGATGTTGCGGTCAGAATTGTCGGATGCCGTCAGAACGGGCCGGTCGTCCGGATAAACCCCGTGGCTGACGGGCAGATTGATTTTCCGGCCGTGCGAGCCCTTCGAGCAAACCATGCGCGCACCCCGCCCCGGTCATTCGCCCGGCTCCGCGCCGGCGGCCCGGCCGGCCGCGATGTAGGCGTCCGCGAGTTCGATGATCTTCCCCACGTTCCCCCTGTGCGCGCCGAGGATCTTCCGCTTTTTCAGCCCCTCCAGATAGTCCATCGCGCTCTCCCCCTTGTCGTTTTTGATCGAGAAGTCTATCCCGTCATGGGCGAGAAGCAGGGCGACGAATTCGGGATTCACGACTTTCAGCGCGCGGTATATCGGCGTGTCGCCGTTTCTGCCCCGCGCGTTGATGTCCGCGCCCTGCTCCAAGAGGTATCGCACGATGTTGACGCTGCCCTCATTCAGAGCGACGTTGAGAGCGGTGTTCCCTTCGGCGGTCTTCAGGTTCACGTCCATGCCGTGCTCCACGAGGTGGCGCAGCATATCCGCCCGCCCTTTGAGAACCGCGGCCGTCAAAGGCAAATAGTCGTACTTGTCCGCACCCGCGTTTACGTCCGCTCCGTGTTCCACAAGGTATTTGACGGCCTCAAGGTTGCCGAATTCTGTCGCGAGTATGAGCGGCCTTCCGTCGCCGGGATTGTTCCCCGAATCGAGATCCGCCCCGGCTTCGACGAACATGTCCAGTATGTCGAAGCGGTTCATCATGACCGCCATGCACAGCGGGTTCGCGGCCAAGGAATAATACCCTTCCCCCTCTTGAGCCGTGTCATTGGGATCGAAACCCAAGTCCATCAGGTACCGCACGGTCTCCGTCCTGCCGTAGGCGACGGCGGTCATAAAGGCGGCCATGGCGAAGTGCCTTTCGGTGCGGGGCATCAGGCGCTTCAGCATGGGGATGTCCCCGTTTCTCCCCGCGCCCGCCAGCGCGTTGCACCATTCCTGCCAAGGATCGTAAAACGTGTAAACGAACACGCCGGGGTCGGCGTCCGCCCTTCCCAGAAGGTATTCCACGGTTTCCGGCCGGCCCTCCGTGACGGCGATCGCCAGCGTGTCCTTCATGGTTTTGCCGAAGTCCCCCCAGCGTTCCTCCTCCGGCGACTCGCCGGGCATCCATTCTTCCTCCAAGTAACGCAACATCTCGATGTTGCCGTAAGCCGCCGCGATTTTCGCGGGAGTGTAATACACGTTCGGGTTTGTCGCGTCTCCGAAGGAGAAGCCCGCGTCCAAAAGCGCGCGGAAGGTCTCGGGGCTGCCCGTCGCGCAGGTGTGGCGCAGCGTCATGCTCTCGTAAGCCGCCCTCCACCATTCGTCCTTCTCGTCGTTCAGCGCGGCGAGCCCGTCCTTTCTCGCGCGGTAGGCCACCTCTTCCGTGTTCCCGCGTATGGCTTCGTGCAGGATGAAGGGGATCGAAGGCGTGTTCCCCGCTTCCCGCAGCTCCTCCAGCACCAGCCGCTGATAGCCGAAATTGTCCCCTTCGTTTAAAAGCATGAAGCGCAGCGTCTCGGGGCGCAACTCCGCGCCGCGCTCCTTCAAAAGGGCGATGATTTCGTCGTTGTCGTTGGATTTCATAAAGCTGCTGCCGGCCATGTACGCCGTGTCGAGCGCCATGATCCCTTCCGTCGAAACCGCATTGACTTTGGCGCCCCTTTCGAGGAGAATATTTATGATGCGCATCCTCGCCGCGTGGTCGTCGAACGCCGTTTCGTCTGTGTTGACGGCGCTCATCAGCAATGTGACACCGGTGTTCGGATTCGCGTGGTTCACATCCACCTCTTCGAGCCGCACGAGCCTCTCCGCCAAGGCGTACTGATCCGTGGCCATGGCGAGATGGACGGCGTTTCGTATGCTCTTGTCCGTCTTCTCGAAGAAGGTCGCGTTCATGAAGGCGTCGCTGACGTCGAGCTCGTTCACGTGCGCGCCCGCGGCAACGGCTTCGAGCGCCGCCTCGACGTTCCCCAAAAATATCGCTCTTGCCAGCTTCTCGTCCTCCAGATTGTCGTTTCGCGTCTCCGCGACGAGGAGCGCGCTTCTGATCTTGTTCACGCCCTCGCTCACGCTCACGAACGCCTCCTCGGCCGCCTTGCCGCAGCCCGCGAACAGATTGATCATCAGTATCCCTCCCGCCATGAGCGCCGCGATTTTTCCCGGCTTCTTCATTCCGAATCCTCCAAAATCGCGTTTATTCGCTCCCGCATGAATTCCGCGTTGTCCTCCAATATCTCGGCCGGTGACTTTCCCTTCTCGAGTTCCCCTTTCACGTACGCCTTTCCCTCGGCGACCACGCCTCCGAGCGTCTGCCTCGGCGTGACCGCCGTGCTCCACGTGATTTCGGCGGTTCCGCTGTCGGGATCGTATTCAAAGCTGTTCCCTTCGCCGCTTGAAAACTTGGGTCCGGCGTTCAGCAGAGTGCTCTTCTGTGAAATGTCGCGCTTTGTGCCGGGAGCGCTTTCATTGCCGTTGTCTTTTTGCTCAAAACTGTCCGTGAAAGCCTTTTCGACACCGTCCATGCTTTCGGGAAAGGTCAGCGTGATCTTCATCTCCAGATCGCCCGGCTTGTTGAGTCCGCCCGGGACGAACACGGGTTCCCAAAATCCATTCGCCTTGTCCGAATCGCCGGTTTTCGCGAGCAGGGATGTGTCGGCCAGCACTTCCTCCGTCTCTTTTGACACGAGTTTGAAGCTCATGCCGATCTCCTCCTCCTTGGGTACGCTGTCGTAATAGTCGAGGATGTTTCCGTCCTTGTCCATGACGTATATGCCCACCTCGCCGCCCGAGGAAACGCCGTACTGCCCCTTCCAAAACTCGATCTTGTAAATTCTCACATTATTGTTGCCGTAATCGACGGCAAATTCAAACACCTCCCGGTCGATGTTTATGTTGATGAGCGGAAACAAAAGATCGTAAAGATCCATGTACCCGAACAGGCGCTGCCACGGATGTTCCGATGCGTAGAACAGGCCTTGCTTGCTGTCGTAGTTGAAGCCCAAGAGTGCGCCGTCGCCGTCGCTCAGGTTTTCAAGGTCTTCTCCGAAATGTTCTTGTATCGCCTCCAAGACGGCGGTGTCGTCCTCAAAATCGAGGGGCGTGTAATTCTCCAAGAGCGACTTGCCCGTGTTCCACGCCAGCATGTGTCCGACCTTCATGCCCGCGAAAGCCTGCCCGACGTACTCCCCGAAGCTCCGCACTCCGTCCGATCTCTTGTCGCTTTGGTAGGTGATGTACGCCCCGGCCGACGCGCCCAAGACCGTGAGCAAGCTCGGCGACACGGCCGACGCGAGCGAATTCATGGCCGAGGAGGCCAGGGAGGCGGCGCCCTCAAGGTCGCCCGCGAACAGGCGTCCCGCAGCCTTGAAACCCGCGGACAAGGCGTCCAAGGCGGCGACCGTTCTCGAGATCGCCGAAACCACCGCCACCGCCGCGATCGCCTTTATCGCGGCTTCCAAGGGATTGAAGCCGCCCCCGTT
>JAISNR010000065.1 GCA_031276135.1 Eubacteriales Family XIII. Incertae Sedis bacterium
GCCGCGCTCGCCTATTTCGCGGGCAGGGGCCTTGCCGTGGAATTCAAAACGCCGCTCGGCGTCCTGCGCCTGGATCGAACGGCGGCGGCGGACATCGCAGAGCAGGGCGGCGGCGACCAATGCCGGCTCCGGTTTCGCCGGGCCGGCGCGCAGGAATTGAATTTGGCGCAGCAGAGCACGCTGCGGACGGGCGACGCCGTCTACGAACTGGCGGCTTACGTCGGCGGGCAGAAGCTTGGCGGCTTCGACGGCGCCCTGATCGCGGCCGTGCCCTATTCCGGCGCGCTGCCCGCGGGCGCGTGGCGCCTGGATGAATCCGGGAAACGCGAAGCGGTGCAGTCCTCCAACGCGAACGGCGTCCTGCGCTTCACCGCCGGCCGCTTCTCGTTCTTCGCGGTCGGGCGCGGCGCTTGGCCTCCCGCCGACGCAAATACGCCATGGTATTACGTGAGATAAGAGGTGTTGTTTTGAATATAAAGAATATATTGCAAAGAAGTCTTGTTCTCGCGGCGGCGTTCGCGCTCTGCTTCGCTTTCGGCGCGCACAGGGCGCAGGCGGCCCCGGCGGAGGTGACGATCGATCTCGCCGCGCGCCCCTTCGGCGACCCGGAATACGGCTGGACCGTAAGCGGCGACGACATCACGATCTTCGGCGCGACGGACGCCGCAGGGACGCAGAGGTTTCGCTACACGATCCTGCGCTCCGATTTCACGGGGACGTCCGCTTACCGCATCCGCGTGACGGGCGGGCGCGCCGGACAGGCGCTCGACATCGCGTTGCAGGATGTGCACATCGACGTGAGCGGCATATACAACGCCTGCGCCTTCGATATGACGGGCTCGACCGTGAACCTGCGCATCGTCGGCGAGAACACGCTGAAGAGCGGACCCGGGCGCGCGGGCCTGGAGGCCCCTTCGGGATCGACGCTGCGCATCGACGGCACGGGCTCGCTCTTCGCCATGGGCTTTGAATACGTTGAAGGCGCTTACGGGACCTACTTCGGAACGGGCGGCGCGGCGAGAGGCGGCGGCGCGGGCATCGGCGGCGGAACGGGGCGCGGCGGCGGCGACATCACGATCGCGGGCGGCGACATCACGGCCTGCGGCGCGGACGCGAGCGACGGAAGCGGCGCGGGCATCGGCGGCGGCTACAGCGGGGCCGGCGGCATCGTCACGATCACGGGCGGCATCGTCCGCGCCTACAGCTCCTCGTCCGGCACGGGGTACGGCGCGGGCATCGGCGGCGGCAGCCGCGGCGCGGGCGCCTTCGTTACGATCACGGGCGGCGACGTCGCCGCGTACAGCTCTGCGGCCGGCGACGGGCACGGCGCGGGCATCGGCGGCGGCGCGGCCTCGCACGACGGCGGTACGATCGTCATCACGGGCGGCAAAACCGTCGCGAAGAGCTCCGACACCGGCACGAGCTACGGCGCGGACATCGGCGGCGGCGAGCGGAGTCTTACGGGCAACAGGCTCATCCTGACGGGTTCGCCGTCCGGGGACCGGCTCATCGGCGATGTCGTCCTGCCGAAAACGCCGGAGATCGTCATTCCGCAGGGCAATCTGCTGATCATCCCGGCGGGCGCATCCCTGACCGTGCCGAAAAACGGCGCGCTGCGCAACGACGGCAGGATCGAAAACGCGGGCGTGCTCACGGTCAACGGAACGCTGACGAACGGCTTTGAGATCGAAAACGCCGGACGGCTCGCGAACGAAGGGACGATCCACAACCTGCATACGATCCACAACAGCGGCCTGTTTGTCGGCTTGGGTACGCTGACCGGCAACCTCGTCGTCACGGGCGCCGGATTCGGAAGCGGCGCGGATGCCGCCGTTCCGGCCGTACAGGGCCGCACGACTGTGCCGGCGGCGGACGGCAGGGTGCGTCTGGACTGCATGGTGCAGGGAACGCACGCGACCGTGCTGCCGCTTTCGAGCGCGAACCGCGACGTCAACAAGATGGTGGACTTCGGCCCCTATCTGACGAAGCAGCGGGCGGTGGACATCGACCTTTCGGGGCTCGGCGGCGTACAGTCCGTATCCTTCCCGGCATATCTGCTCGAGGTGTTCGGCGACGCCGGTTTCACCCTGGAGGTCAAGCTGCCCGCCGGCGAGATGCGCTTCAGCGTCATGGCCGCCAAGTACCTCGCGCGTCACATACTCGGCGAGGAAATCGACGTGGCGCGCGTCCTCAGCGTGCCGGACGTGAACAGCTATATAAGGGAATACGGCATCGACACGGAGATCGTCGTCCGCCTGGCTTTCTCCGAGCCGAACGCGCTGTCCGCCATGCAGCGCAGCGCGGTGGGAGACGGCATGGCGCTGGAAGCGTCGCTCTCCTACAAGGGCGGAAAAATCGACCGGTACGACGGGGCGATCGGGATCACGGCGGCCTACACGGGCCGTCTGCCCGTGAGCGTGTGGCATCTGGGAGACCTTCAAAGGGAAGAAACCATCGCGTGCGAATACGCGGACGGACGCGTCAGCTTCAACGCGCTGCGCCTCTCTTTCTTTGCGATCGGAAATTATTCGTCCTATCCGCCCGGGTATCCTTTCCTCGAAGTTCACCACGACATGCCGTTTAAGGATGTACGTCCGGCGGACTGGTTCTTCGAGGATCTGCTGTGGGCGCACACAAACAGATTTGTTTCCGGTTCGCCGGAATTTTCGCCCGGCGATTCCATGACGCGCGCCATGCTCGTGGCGATCCTCTGGCGCATGGCGGGCGAACCGAGCGCCGCATCGGTGAGCCCCTTCGCGGATGTGGGGAGCGGAGATTGGTTCCGCCCGGCGGCGGTCTGGGCGGCCACAGGCGGCGTCGTGTCCGGCGGGGGCGGCTATTTTGAGCCGAACGAACCCGTCACGCGGCAGGAATTTGCCGCGATGCTGCTGAACTACGCCGCCTATGAGAACAAGGCGGTCTTGGGCGACGCGCCTCCCGCCCTCGACTTCGCGGACGCCGATTCCATCGCCACCTACGCCGCGCCCGGCGTCGCCTGGTGTTACGAAAAAGGCATCGTGCGGGGACGCCCCGGCAGGATATTCGATCCGCTCACGCGCGTGAGCCGCGCGGAGATGGTCGCTCTGTTGCACCGCTACGCCGCGCTTTCGTGATCGACTGCGCATTCGATCGGGTTTCTCCTTGCCATTTCTGCCGGAATGCATTTTCTGCGCCTTTTGCGAGCTTTGCCCGCACAGGGCGCTTTTTTGCGCCTCTTCCAAACGAAAGCTCAAATGAAAATTTCAAAACGCCGCAACAACGGTTGCGCGGTCGCGTCAAAACTTGTATACTATATTTATTCTGTAAACAGTGAGGCGATTGCATATGTATCCTTGGCTTATCTATAACAAGGGAAAGAAAAAGAAAGCAAAACCGGGCAAGCTCGTTTTGATCTTTTCGTTCGTTTTTATCACGCTGGGCCTGTCCTTATTTTTGTGCGCCGACAGGACGGGAGAGCCGGAGAAAGACGTTCTCCTCTCCAAGGCGCCGCGGGAAACGGCGTCCGCAGAGGGCCCGTCCCTTCCTGCGGAAGAAGCGGAGGCGGAGGCGGCGCTTTCGCCCGAACCGAGCACGCCGTCCGTGCAGGCGCCCGCCGCAATCCCGCCGCCCGCTGCGGCGCAGGAAGCGCCCGCGCCCGCCGCCGTTGCGGAAGCGTCTGCGCCGGAGGCGGGCGCACCGCCCTCCGGCGACGAAGCGCCTCTCGGCGGAAGATTGCCTTCCGCCACGATGTCGGCGCCGGCGGACTCTGCGGAAAAGACGGCCGGCGAGGCGGCCTCGGAAGCGCCCCCGCCCGGCGCCGTGGACGTTTCCGAAACGGACGACTATTTTTCGGACGCCCTCTTCATCGGGGATTCGCGCACGCAGGGGCTCCTGCTCTATTCCAATCTCGGCAACGCCAGCTACTACGCGGCCAGGGGCCTGACCGTGGAGCACGTGTTTGAGAAGCGCGTCGTCGAGATCGACGGAGGCAAACGCACGGTCAGCGACGCGCTCGAACGCCGGGCTTTCGGCAAGGTCTACCTGATGTTCGGCCTGAACGAGCTCGGCTGGAACAGCGCCGAAAAATTCATCGAAACATACGGCCGCGTGATCGACAGGGTGCGGGAAACCCAGCCGGACGCCGTGCTCTACGTGCAGGCCATCATGCCCGTCAGCGCGCAGAAATCGCAAAAGGATCCCGTGCACAACAACCCCAACATCGATCGCTTCAACGAGATGATCCTGAACCTGGCCGAAGCAAAGGGCGCGATCTATCTGAACGTGGGCGAAAGCGTGTCCGACGGAAACGGCGTCCTGCCGGAGGAGGCATCCTCGGACGGCATCCACCTGAATAAAAAATATTGCATAAAATGGGAAGAATATCTAAGGGCTCACGAAGTATGAATGCGAATAAGAACGAACGGGCGAACGGGCGGACGAACCGCATGCGGATTGTCCGCATCGCGCCGCTTGTCCTCGCGCTCGCCATGGCCGCGCTCGCGCCGGCGCTCGCGGGATGCGGCGGCAGGAGCGCCGCCGAAAAGACGCTCGACATGCGCGGCTTGGCGAAGACGCTGATCGGCGGCGTCGCGTTCGAGGACCAGATGGAGGAAGCCACCGCCGACGCGTTCCGCGCGCTGTACGCCGTCGATCCCTCGGACGAAACCTTGGCGGACTTCGTGCTCTGCACGAGCACGGGGGCGACGGCCGAAGAGGTGGCGGTCATCGAGGCGCGGGACGCGGAAAGCGCAGCCGGCGTCATGGAGCTTGTGCGCGCGCGCATCGAGGCGCAGAAGGCGGAATTCGAAAACTACGCGCCCGCGGAGATGGCGAAGCTGAACGATCCCGTGCTCGTGTCCTCTGGGAAATACGTCATCCTGTGCCTGTCGAACGACAACGCGGCGGCGGAAGCGATCATCGGGGATTTCATCGAATGAGAAGCGGGCTGACGGCCGCAGCCTTTGCCGCCGTGCTGTTCTCCTTCGCGATCTGCGGCTTGGCCGCGCCGCAGAGGACATTGTCCGCAGTTGAGAACAGGGAGCTGGCCGCGCCGCCGGCCCTGTCCGCGAAAGCCGTGTTCTCCGGCCGCTTCGCCGAAGATTTGGACAAGTACCTGCTCGACCATTTCCCGCTGCGGGACGCGTGGGCCGGGCTCGCCGGCGCTGCGGATTTCGCGATGGGCAGAAAGGACAACGGCCGCGTGTACTTCGGTGCGGACGGCTGGCTCTTCGCCATGGATTCCATCGATTTCGGCCTGCTCGACGCGAATCTCGGCCATATCCGCGATTTCATCGGGGCCGTTTCCGAGGAATACCCGGACGTCGCGTTCTCCGCGCTTCCCGTGCCGGCCTCTTGGAGCGTCGCGCGCGACATGCTGCCGGCCTTCGCGCCCGCAGGCGACGAGGACGCGGCGATGTCGCGCATAGGGGAGGCGCTCGAAGGCTTCGCGCGCGTGTGCGACCCCGGCGAGGACCTCGAGGACGCTTTCCGCGCGGGAACGCAGGTGTACTACCGCACGGATCACCACTGGACGACGCGGGGCGCATACATCGCCTACCGCGCGTGGGCGGAGCGCTGCGGCCTGACGCCCTCGCCCGAGAGCGACTTCGCGGTGCGCGTCGTGTCGGACGCGTTTTACGGCGTGAACGCATCCAAGGCGGGGCTGCCGTGGACGGTGCCGGACCGCATGGAGGCATTTGAGCGAAAGGACGCGCCGCCGCTTCGCATGACCGTCGAATCCGCGAAAGACGGCGGCGAAACCCGCGTCTCGGACGGGCTCTACGCGCCGGAATTCCTCGCGGAGCGCGACAAATACGCGTACTTTCTGGGCGGGAACAACGCCGTCGTCACGATAGACACGGGGCTTGCCAACGGCCGAACCCTGTTGCTCCTGAAGGATTCGTTCGCGCACTGCTTCGCGCCCTTCCTGACGGCGCACTTCGAGCGCGTGATCCTCGTGGACCCGCGCTATCACAGGGACGGGCTCGCGCGCTTCTTCCGCGAAAACGACATCACCGACCTGCTCTTTCTGTACAGCGCGGTGCAGCTTTCCAACGACCGAAACCTGTTCTATCTCAAGCTCGCCGTGTGAGCGCGATGCCGGTTCACGGCAAAGGAGGAGGTCTTCGCCCGCTCCCGTCCGCAAAAATATACAATATCAGTATAGTACGTATTTTGCCGACAAATCCCTGAAATTATAAATGCAATAAAACAAAAAAAGGAAAGGAAGTGGAGCTATGGATGTGGGTTTTTTGGCGGTTGTGCCGCCCCTGCTGACGATCGTTCTGGCGATCGTCACGAAGGAAGTGCTGATGTCGCTCTTCATCGGCGTGTACGTCGGCTGCTTGATCATCGTGAGCTGGAACCCGCTCGGGGCACTGGAGAAGATGGTCGAGCTCATCGTGGGCACCTATGACGAAACGGGGGAATTCGTGCTCTCGGGCGCGCTTTCCGACCCCTGGAACGTGCAGGTGCTGATCATCGTGACGCTGCTCGGCGGGCTGATCGGGCTCATGGTGCGCTCCGGCGGTTCCAAGGCCTTCGGCGAGCTGCTCGGAAGGAAGATCAAGACCAAGATCGGCGCGCAGGTCGCCACCTGGCTCATCGGCATCATCATCTTCTTCGACGATTATTTCAACGCCCTGACGAACGGCGCCGTCATGCGGCCCATCTCGGACAAGTACGCCGTTTCGCGGGAAAAGCTGTCCTACATCATCGATTCGACGGCGGTCGGCGTCTGCCTGATCGTGCCGCTGTCCAGCTGGGTCGCCTTCGTCTGCTCGCTGATCGCCGAATCGTACGCCTCGGCAGGGCTCGAGGGCGACGCTTTCGCGGCCTTCATCCGGGCGATTCCGTACAACTATTACGCGTGGCTCTCCATCGCGATGGTGCTCTTCGTCGTGCTGTTCAAGCTGGATTTCGGCCCCATGGCGAAGGCGGAGAAGCGGACGCAGGAAACCGGCCGGCTCTGCGACAAGACCTTCAGCGGCGGCGGCGCGGACGACGACGATTTCTCCTCCATCGTGCCGATGGACGGGAAGCCCGTCGATCTCCTCGCGCCCATCGTCCTCCTCGTGGCCTGCGCGATCGCCTTCATGCTGTACACGGGCGGCTTCTTCGAGAGCTTCGACCTCCTGGACGCCGTGAACAACATGGACGGCATGCTGGCGCTCACCTACGCGGTCGGCGTTTCCGTGGTGTTCGCGATCGTGTTCTACGCGGTCAAGCGCCTTTCGCGCGTTTCGGACTCCATCGCCGCCTTCGTCACGGGCACGAAGTCCATGATCTTCGTGATCATCCTGCTGGCCTTCGCGTGGGGCATCGGCGCGGTGGGCGACGAGCTGGACACGGCGGGCTACATGGTTTCCCTGTTCGAGGGCAACGTGCCGCCCTTCCTGACGCCGCTCATCATCTTCGTGATCTCCTGCGCGATGACCTTCTCCACCGGCGCGACCTGGGGGACCTTCGCGATCATGATCCCCATCGCCGTGCCGCTCGCGGTCGCCATGGACGTGAACGTGTTCGCGTGCATCACGGCGGTGATCGGCGGCGGCGGTTTCGGCAACCACTGCTCGCCGCTCGCGGACACGGCCATCCTCTCGTCCGCCGCGTCCAACATCCGCCACACGGACCACATCAAGACGCAGATCCCCTACTCCCTCTGCTGCGCGCTCGTCGCCTGCGTCGGCTACGTCATCTCGGGCTTTATGGACAATCCCTTCGTGCCGCTGCTCGCCGTGTTCGTGATCTTCGTCCTCGTGCTCGTGCTGCTGAACCGCCTGTTCGGCGCGCATCGCTACAGCGCGGCCCCGGCCGAGGCGGAGGCCGCCGGATCGGATGAGGCGTGAGAAAGCTGCGCCTGTGTTTCTTGTAATTTAACGTAAATATGTAAGGCAACTATCCAGGGCCGACGGGTCGGTAATACCCGGAGCGGGCTTGCGGGCATACAAGTGAAGCGAACGAAGTGAGCGAAACGCCCGCACAAGCGGCAGCGACCCGCGGGAGGGTATTACCGTCCCAAGCGGCCCGGCGAAGTATCATTCTCTTTGCACGTCTGAACTGCGATACGGTAATTCATAATATTTTAATAGAAAATAAGGAGGAGAGCCATGAGAAAGAGTTTTGAAGAGGTGCTGAAGTACACGGATTACGCATTGGACATCATCGGGAAGCAGACGATGACGGACGAGGAATCCAAGGCTTTCACGAAGGAGATCGTCCACAATTTCGACACGCACATCAACCCCGGCTTCCTCGAATACCGCAAGGCTGCGGGCGAGGACTTCACGGTGATGGAATGGATGGCGAACGGCGACGTATTCACGGATCTGCACGGCAACGAGTACATCGACTGCCTCGGCGGTTTCGGCGTGTTCAACTGCGGACACCGCCACCCCAAGGTGGTGGAAGCGGTTCAAAACCAACTGGCCAAGCAGCCGCTCTCCAGCGCGGAGCTGATCGACGCCAACCGCTCGCTGCTCGCGCGCATCCTCGCGGACGTGACGCCCGGGGATCTGCAATTCACGTTCTTCACGAGCTCGGGCACGGAAACCGTCGAATGCGCGCTGAAGATGGCCGCGCTCGCGACGGGACGGCATCACTTCATCGCCTTCGAGGGCGATTTTCACGGAAAGACGGCCGGCGCGCTGTCCATGACGGCGAAGGCGCACTTCAGGCAACCCTTCCTGCCGCTCTTGCAGGGTACGCGGCACTGCAAATTCGGCGATCTCGACATGCTGCGCAAGACGGTGGAGGTCATGGACTACGTGGGCGAGCGCCCGGCCGCGATCATCTTCGAGCCGATTCAGGGCGAGAACGGCATCCAGATCCCGCCGGACGACTTCATCCCCGGCATCCGGAAGCTCTGCGACGAGTACGACATCATGATGATCGCGGACGAGGTGCAGGCGGGCATGGGGCGCACGGGTACGCTGTTCGCCATCGATTATTACAACGTCGCCCCCGACATCCTGTGTCTCGCGAAATCGCTGAGCGGCGGCGTGATCCCGGTCAGCGCCACGGTCTGCACGAAGCGCGCCTTCGAGGGCATGTTCCCCGATCCCCTGCTGCACAGCACCACGACGGGCGGCAACCCCATCGCGACGGCGGCGGCCATCGCGGCCATCAACGTCATCCTGTCCGAGGATCTGCCGGGGCGGGCCAAGCGGGCCGGCGGCATGTTCATCGAGGGTTTGAAAAAGATCCAAGCGAAGTATCCCAAGCTGATGACGGACGTAAGGGGCCGGGGCCTCTTCATCGCGATGGAATTCGTGGACGGCGACAAGGGCTACGAGGTGGTCTACGAGATGTTCAACCGGCGCGTGTTGGTGTCGGGTTCCCTGATCAACGCCAAGACGATCCGCATCGAGCCGCCCCTCATGATCAGCGACGCGCACATCGAAACCGCGCTGCGGGTGATCGACGAATCCTGCGCCGCGGTGTATAAGACCCTGTGACCCCCGTATAAAACGATGGCCGGGCCCGTGACGGCGTGTCCGCTATGGGCCCGGCGCAGATTCGTTCCGTTTCCTTCATAAAAGACCGATCAAGACACCGCCGAAGCACCCCGCATCGCGCTGCGGCAAATCCTCCATGGCCGCGCGCGCCGCTTCCCGTCCGAGAATCCGCGCAAAAAACAATTGTATTCCTGTTGTGGAAGTTTTATAATAAGCACAGGGGAAACAAAACAAAATAAGATGCCGGGCAGGGCGGCTTGGTAGCAACAAGCCGCCCCATACCGAAGGTGTCAACCCACCGACAGCATATCGGGGAAACCCGACGCCGCGGCACTCCATTATTATACCCTGCGGGTTTCCGTTTCGCAAGGCGTAAGCGGTGGAGTTTGCCTCGGCGCGGCTTGTTCGCATTGAATGCCGTTCGCGTTTGTGGTTGCACAGGCGCGGGCGGTTTTTTGTTTTGTTTCCCTTTTTTGAACGGTGGCAGGGCTTTGAGCGGAAAAGGGCGCATGCCGAGGGCATTGAGGAGGGCGGGAAATTGAGAAAACAGGACAAGAGTACGCCGGGCAGGGTGTTTTTGGCATTGGGTCTGCTGTTCGCTGTGCTGCTCGCGGCGGGCGGGCTGCGCGGGGCGTTTGCGGATGAGAACGCCGGAGAGATCAAGGAAGGCGTGCTCACCTACACGCTGAACGAGAGCAAAACCGAGGCCGTGATCACGAAATGCGAGACAGACGCCGGGGACGCGGCGGTTGCGGAGGCTTTTGAAAGGATCAGCTCCGAAGGGGCCATATGCATAAGCGCGATCGGGAAGGAAGCGTTTCGGTATTGTTCCGCTCTGGAAAACATCGATCTGCCGGATGGCGTGACGAGCATCGGGAACAAAGCGTTTCGGTATTGTTCCGCTCTGGAAAACATCGATCTGCCGGATGGCGTGACGAGCATCGGAAGCGAGGCGTTTTCCGGCTGCCACGCTCTGATCGGCATAGACATACCGGACGGCGTGACGAGCATCGGAGTCGAAGCGTTTTCCTCTTGCTCGAAACTCAGTGCGTTCAAACTGCCCGCCTCTTTGCAATCGCTCGGATATCGAGCGCTTAGTGGCACGAACATCGCGAGCCTGACCGTGCCGGACGGCTTCAACGGCTTCGTGGGTAATGGTTCTTTGGCCGGCATGAGCAAGCTGAACGCGGCCGGCATACTGTTCGAGGGTACGAAGATTCCCGATTATACGTTTGTTGGCGTTCCCGGTTCGGCGGGCTACGCCATTCCCGCCGGCATAAAGGAAATCGGCTTCCGTGCGTTTTATGGATGCAAGTGGCTGACATCCGTCGATCTTCACGGCTTGACGCTCGTCGGACCCTCCGCCTTTGCCGGCACGGGCATCACGGCCCTGACCGTCCCGGAGGATTTCAACGGCTTCACAAGCGGCGCCCTGCAGGAATTGGACGGTTTGGAGGCGGATAACATTGTATTCGAGGGGACGAGGATCCCGGACTGCACATTCTCGTATTTCATGAGCATGACGGCATACGAAATACCCGCAGGGATAACGGCCATAGGCGACAATGCATTTTCGGGGTGCTCGTCGTTGATATCCGTCGATATCCCGGCCGGCGTGACGAGCATCGGCAATTCCGCGTTTTCCCGCTGTACATCGCTGGCGTCTGTGGATATGCCCGGTGTGACGAGCATCGGCGACTCTGCGTTTTACGGCTGCACATCGCTGGCGTCCGTCGATATCCCGGCCGGCGTGACGGGCATCGGCGATTATACGTTTTACGGATGTACATCTCTGGCGTCCGTCGATATCCCGGTCGGTGTAGCAAGCATCGGCGACTCTGCATTTTCCGACTGTACATCGCTGACATCCGTCGATATCCCGGCCGGCATGACAAGCATCGGGCGTATGGCGTTTTACAGTTGCACTTCCTTGATTTCCGTTGATATTTCAGCCGGTGTAAAGATATTGGGAGATTCTGTGTTTTACAAATGCGCGTCGCTATCGTCCGTCAGCATTCCCGAATCGGTGACGGACATAGGGCAATGGGCGTTTCGCGGCTGCGCGTCGCTCGCATCCATCGACATTCCCGGATCGGTGACGAACATAGGCCAGGAGGCTTTTCGCGACTGCGCGTCGCTGACCTCCGTCGAGATACTCGGTCCGGTGGAAACCGTGGCGGCGCGGACATTCTCCGGCTGCGCGCTGCTCGCGTCCGTCAGCCTGCCCGACACCGTGAAAACCATAGGGCAAGAGGCCTTTGACGGCTGCGTGCCGCTTGCCGAGATCGATTTGCCCGCGTCGCTGGAGTCGCTGGGCGCCTGCGCGTTTCGCGGAACGGCCATAGAGCGTCTCGCATTCCCGGAGGGTTTCGACGGCTTCTTTGAAGGAAACGCCGCCCTACCCGGTTCATTAGGGGGTATGGAACATCTGAAAGACGTGCAAATCGGCGGTACGCTGACGAGAATTTCGGATTACATGTTCAAGAGCGCCGCGATGGAATCCTACGTCATCCCGGACACGGTGACCGAGATCGGCGCGTATGCGTTCATGAATTGTTCCGCGCTCACTTCCATCAAGATACCGGACGGCGTGCGGAGCATCGGGGAATACGCCTTTGAGGGCTGTGCTTCTCTGACGGATGTAGATCTGACGAAAATTGAAACGATCGGCAATTTCGCGTTTCGGGGCTGCGCGTCCCTGACAAAGCTGTCCCTGCCTCCGTCCCTGAAAATGATCGGCGAGTACGCGTTTCAAGGTACGGGCATCACGGAGCTGTTCGTGCCGTCCTCCGTCACGGGTCAATCGAGATTTAGAGATATGCCACAATTGGAGAAAATTGTGTTCGAATCGGGCTTCACCCGTTTGACGAATTGGGAGCTCATCGGATGCACGTCCCTGACCGAAGTTGTTCTGCCGGATACACTTCTTTCCATTGAAAATTTTGCCTTCGCAAGTTGTTCCTCCCTGGAGGAAATCGTTCTGCCTCCGTCGCTTTTGAATCTCTACAGCTACGTAATCAGAGGAACCGGCGTCGAACATCTGTCTATTCCGCCTTCCGTGACCGGTTTTGCACCCCCATCCATCGCCGCCTCGTTCGACGGCGCGTCCAATCTGCGCGCCGTGCGCTTCGAGGAAGGGCGCGCAGCGATACAGGCGGACGCCCTGCGCGATGCCGCCGCCGTGGACAGGGTGCTCGTGCCGCGCTCCGTGAAAGAGATCCCCGCGGGCGCCTTCGCGGATTGCGACGCGGGGCTCAAGCTCTGCGGCCACGCGGACAACATCTATGCCATCGAATACGCGAAAAGCGAAGGCCTGCCCTATGCCGTCCTGCCCGAGATCGAAACGGAAAAGCTCGACGAGGCCTACCTGTACATCCCGTATTGGCTGCAGATCGAAGCGAACGTCATGTCGGGCGTGACCTTTGCGCTCGCGCAGGGCAGCAGTCTGCCGGCCGGGCTCTCTCTGTCCCCGGACGGCGTGATCTCGGGCGCGCCGCTCGCGCATTCCGCCGAGCCGTACCGCTTCACCGTGACGGTCACCTCCGACGACGTCGGCCTGTGGCCGGACGAGGCCGAATTCACGCTGACGATCCACGAACGCCCGACCGACGCGGTGCTCGAACAACAGGTGAACGATTACCCGATCGAAGCGTACATGGACAAGCTGATCGCGGGCTACAGCGACGAGGTCACGGACCAAATATTCAAAACCCCGCCCTCTTTCGGGTACTTTTTGGATTTCTGGATCAACGGCGTCAAACAGGTGCGGGACGTCGCTTACACGGCGCGGGAAGGCAGCACCGTGGTCACGCTCCTGAAGCGGACGATCCAGGAGCTTGACAACGGCGTATACACGGCCGTCGCGGAATTCAGCGCGGAAGGCGAACACAAAGTCGTCGGGCAGAACTTCACCGTGAACCTCTTGGAGCGTCCGCCCGCGAAACCGGACGCGGAAACGCCGCCCGCGAAACCGGACGCGGAAACGCCGCCGCAGCCGGGCGAAGAAATGCCGCCCGCAAAGCCGGGCGGGGAAACGCCGGGCGAAAGCGCCGAAGCCGGCGGCGACCCGGGCGCGGCCGGAAGTGAAAACAAGGCCGGCGACGCAAACGACGGCGGCGGCGCGGAGCAAGAGGGCGCGGAATCGAACAGCGCGGGCTCATCCGGGCAGGGGGGCGGCGCTTTCGACACGGGAGGCGGCGCCTACACAGGCAACGCCCCCGCGGGCGATGCGGCCTTGTCCGCAGAAGGCGGCGGCGCGCGGGAAGGCGCGGCGAAGGCTTCCGACGGGGGGACCGCCGGCGCACAGGCGCAGGCGCAGGCCGGCGCGGACGCGTCCGAACCGGCGTCGGACACGAACGGCGCGGGCGCGTCCGCCGGCCCGGCATCGGGCACGGGCGCGGTGGACGGGCTCCCACGCGACGCGAACGGCCTGTACTATTTCGTGCTCGACGGCAGCGGCCGGCCCTTTGAGGTGCGCGTAGATATCCCGTTTGCGGCCTTCGAAGCGCTGTACTTCGACGGCGCGCCGTGGACGCGCGGCGCGGACTACGAAACGCGCGAGGGCAGCACGGTCCTGACGATCGCGGCGGAGAGGCTCGCCCTCCTCGCCCTCGGGATGCACGGGGTTGACGCGCGCTTCGCGGAGGGTCGGCGCGTCGCTTTCACCTTTGACCTGCGCAGGGCCGAACCGGCCGAGGGCGCGGAGAAGGACGGCGCGGCGGACGCCTCAGGCGGCCCCGCCGAAAATGCGGCGGCGACCGGCGGCACCCCGCGCCTCCCCGCCGTTCCCGTCGCCCTCTTCGCGATCGCCGCCGTCCTGTTGCTCGCGGCGGGACTCATCCTCCGCGCGCAACTTCGCGCGAGCCGGGTAAAAAGGGATTCCGCGTGATTGTCTCAAGGCGTTGTTTGCAGGACGCATCTCCGAATGATCTTACAAAAATGTAAGTTCGGTGCAATGTGTATCCATGGCAAAGCCCGCGCGCGCGGCGTATAATCGGTTCGTACCGCAAATGGATGGTAAGACATAAAAGGGAGCGGACGCTCGCTCCCGGCGGGGCGATGCGGCGTCGCGCGGGATCGATGCCGCAGAGGACCGCCCCGTGCGTCTGCCGTTCATTCTGCCAAATTTTTTTGATTTCTTCCCGCATGAGGCGTTCGCGCGTACAAGCAATGCCTAAAGCGATTCCGATGTCGCACCGTTCTGAAGCGAAGCGTCTGTGACACGATCCGCGCATCGCCGCTTCCGCACGCCTTGGGCCGTTTTGCGAAGTGCGCGACAAATCGGCGCGCGGGGGGATGTTTGCGACGGAGATAACCGGTATAAAGGATGTATGAATCGTATAAATCGGGCGAACAAGCGAAAAAAATTGCCGTGCAGGGAGGCCGCCGGGCTTTCGCCGGCGCGGACGGGCCTCCTCGCAATCGCCGATGTGGACGTGGACATCGGGATGCTGAATTCCGGCGGCAATCCGCAGGTATACAGGAAGGTCCTCTCGGATTTCTGCCGCGACGCGGGGGAGAGGGAGGAGCGGATTCGGTGCGCCGCGCGGGAGGAGAAGGCCGCGCTGTACATCCTCCTCTTGCACGCGCTCAAGGACGCGTCCGCGGACATCGGCGCGATCGGGCTCGCGCGGCGCGCGATGTGGCTTGCGGATGCGGCCAAAAACGAGGACTTCGCCGAGCTGCGCGCGGGAACGGACGCGCTTCTCAGAACCGAGCGCATGCTGACTTGGCACATCCTGTCCGCTCTCGCGCGGGGCGCGCCGCAGGAAAAGGGCCGCGTGATCCGGATCGACCGGATCGATCGCTGACAAAAAATATTTCTCTGCTTCCCTGTTCGCGGCGTTTATGGTACAATTGAATAACGCAAACAGCGCGGCCCCGGCCGATCGCGACGAGGAGGCAGGATGGACTATTTGGCGAAGCTGAACCCCAAGCAGAGAGAAGCCGCTATGCACACGGACGGGCCGCTTTTGATATTGGCCGGCGCGGGCAGCGGCAAGACGAGCACGATGACGCACCGCATCGCGCGGCTCGTGCGCGAGGAAGGGGTTTCCCCGTACAACATACTGGCCGTCACCTTCACGAACAAGGCCGCCGCAGAGATGCGGGAACGGGTGGAAACGCTGATCGGCGGGCATTCGCACATGTGGATCCTGACCTTCCACTCGGCCTGTCTGCGCATACTCCGAACACACGCGGAAGCCGCGGGCTACGACCGCGATTTTGTCGTGTACGACCCGGCGGATCAAAAGACCGTGATCAAGAATTGCCTGAAAGCCCAAGACGTGAAGGACAAAAAATTCACGCCCGCCTACGTGTTGAGCATCATCGGCGACAACAAGGAAAAAGGCCGGAGCCCGGGGCAATACGCCAAGGAGGAAGGGGACTCGCCCGTGGGCGGGATCATCGCGCCGCTGTTCGCGAAATACGAAAGCATCCTGAAAAAGAACAACGCGATGGACTTCGACGACCTCTTGCTCAACGCCGTCAAGCTGCTCTCCGGGAACGGCGACATCCTCGCGTCCTATCGCGCGCGCTTCCGCTACATCATGGTGGACGAATATCAGGACACGAACGCGATGCAGTACCGCTTCATCCGCCTGCTGGCCGAAGAACACAAAAACATCTGCGTCGTGGGCGACGACGACCAGTGCATCTATCAGTGGCGCGGCGCGGACATTGCAAACATTCTTAATTTTGAGAAAGATTTCTTGGGAACCAAGGTCGTGAAGCTCGAGCAGAACTACCGTTCCCATGCCAACATTCTCGGCGGCGCGCATTCGGTCATCGAGCGGAATCCCGCGCGCAAGAGCAAGAAGCTGTGGACGGAAAAGGAACCCGGCGAAAAGATCACCTACCGCAGTCTGGACAACGAGAGAGCCGAGGCCGCCTTTGTCGCGGAGCGCATAGAAGAGATGCGCGCGGACGCGGATTACGCGTTCAGGGATTTCGCGGTGCTCTACCGCACGAACGTCCAGTCGAGGACCTTCGAGGAAGCCCTTTCCGCGCGCGACATCCCCTACCGCGTGCTCGGCGGGCTCAGGTACTACGACAGGAAAGAAATCAAGGACCTGATGGCCTACATGCGCCTCGTGCAGAATCCGGCCGATGACCTGTCCTTCGAGCGCGTCGTCAACGAGCCCAAGCGCGGCGTCGGCGGCAGGACGCTCGAAAGGCTCGCTGCGCTCGCGGCCGCGCGGGGCGAGAGCCTGCTGGCGGTCGTCTCCGATCCGGCCGTGCGCGAGGGCCTGTCCGCGAAGGCCTGCTTCGCCGTCGCGGAGCTGGCGGAGGCGGTGACGGAGCTGGCCGAGGAAAAGGAAAATCTGCGCGTTTCCGACATCTATGACATGCTGCTGGCGCGGACGGGCTACCTGAAGGCCCTCACGGACCAAGAAAGCGTCGAGGCGGAGAGCCGCATCGAGAACCTGCTCGATTTCAAGTCCGTGATCGCGGGCTACGAGCGGGAGAACCCGCAGATTTCCCTCGCGGAATTTCTGGAAAAGCTCGCGCTGCTTTCGGACATAGACAACCACGACCCGAACGAGGATGCCGTGACCCTGATGACGCTGCACAGCGCCAAGGGGCTCGAATTCCCCGTCGTGTTCATGCCGGGGATGGAGGACGGCCTGTTTCCGAGCCGGCGATCCTTCGAAAAGGAGGGCGGCGTGGAGGAGGAGCGGCGGCTGTGCTACGTGGGCATGACGCGCGCCATGAAGAAGCTTTTCCTGACGCGCGCGGAGAGCAGGACGCTGTACGGCAAGACCGATTTCATGCGGGCCTCCTGCTTTCTGCACGAGCTGGATCCCGCCTTTGTGGACGGCGACGCCCTGCGAAGGCCGTCCGGGATCTTTCATTCCGCCGCGACGGGCAACGACGGATACGCGGCGGGCCGCGCGTTCCGGCCCTTCGACCCGCTCGCCCACGCCAAAAGAAGCGTCGCGCGGAGCACCCCGGCGGACGCGGGCTTCGAGGGCTTCGTGCTCGAAAGCGGCGACCTCGTGTACCACAACAAATTCGGCGACGGCCTCGTGATCGAAGCGGACGACAAAACCGTGACCGTGCTGTTCGACGACGCGGGCAAGAAGAAGCTGGCGCGCGGTCTGGCGCCGATTACCAGAAAATGAATCCGCCCGGGCCGGAGGGCCGCGCGCGGCCCTCCGGCCCGGGCCTTGCATATACGGAGGGTCTGCATCACATGGATCGGGAACTGCATGCGCGACAACGCCTGCTGACGGAACGGCTGTCCGAGGCGGCGCGCGCCTACTACGGCGAGGATCGCGAGATCATGCCGAACATCGAATACGACAGGCTGTATGACGAGCTGGCCGCCCTCGAGGAAAAGACGGGCCTCGTCTTTGCGGGCAGCCCCACGCAAAACGTGGGCTACGAGGTCGTTTCCGAGCTGCCCAAGGAGGCGCATGCCGCGCCCATGCTCTCGCTCGACAAGACGAAGGACATCGCCGCGCTGCGGGAATGGCTCGGCGACAGGAAGGGCCTGCTCTCGTGGAAGCTGGACGGACTCACGGTCGCGCTGACCTATCGCGGCGGCGAGCTGTTCAAGGCCGTGACGCGCGGCAACGGGCAGGTGGGCGAGGTCGTGACCGCGAGCGCGCGGGCCTTCGCGAATCTGCCGCTGCGCATACCCTACGGGGGCGAGCTCTCGCTGCGCGGCGAGGCGGTGATCGGCTATGCCGACTTCGAACGGATCAACGCCGGCATAGAGGACGCGGCCCTCAAGTACAAGAACCCGCGCAACCTGAGCAGCGGCAGTGTGCGCCAGCTCAACAGCCGCGTGACGGCCGAACGCCGCGTGCGCTTTTACGCCTTCGCCTTCGTGAGCGCGGCGGGCGGAGAGCTGCCCGATTTTCAAAATTCGCGCGCCGCGCAGATGGCATTCCTGCTCGCGCAGGGCTTTTCGACCGTCGAGCACGTCGAGGTGGACGCGGAGAGCGTGGAGGAACGCGTCGCTTGGTTTGCGGGGCGGGTTTCGGAGCTCGATCTGCCCTCGGACGGACTCGTCCTCACCTACGACGACCTCGCCTACGGCGCCTCCCTCGGCAGCACTTCGAAATTTCCCAGAGATTCCATAGCTTTCAAGTGGGCGGACGAGCTCTGCGAAACGACGCTGCGCGAGATCGTGTGGAACGCCTCCCGCACGGGGCTGATCAATCCGATCGCGATCTTCGACCCCGTCGAGATAGAGGGCAGCACCGTTTCCCGCGCCGGCCTGCACAACATCAGCATCCTGGAAGAACTGCAACCGGGCGCGGGCGACCGCATCACCGTGTATAAGGCCAATATGATCATCCCGCAGATCGCGGAAAACCTGACGCGCAGCGGCACTGCGGAGATTCCCCGCATCTGCCCCGTCTGCGGCCGGGAAACGGAGATCCGGGACGAAAGCGGCGTGCGCTTTCTCCATTGCGCGAACGGGGATTGCCTCGCGAAGCAGATCAAATCCCTCGCGCATTTCGTGAGCCGCGACGCGATGAACGTGGAGGGCCTGTCCGAGGCGAGCCTTGAAAAGCTCGTGGACGAGGGGCTGATCAAGGAACCCGCCGACCTGTTCCGGCTCGAACGCTTTCGGGACCGCATCGCCGGCATGGACGGCTTCGGCGAGCGTTCCTGCGCAAACCTGCTGGCCGCGATCGACAGGGCGCGGAGCACGACGCAGGTGCGCCTTCTGTACGGCCTCGGCATCCCGGGCGTGGGGCTCGCGGGCGCGAAGCAGATCTGCCGCGCCTTCGGCTACGACTGGAATCGCATCCAAAACGCCGAAGAAGAGGAACTCCTGGCCGCGGACGGCATAGGCGAGGTGATCGCCGAGGCGTTCACGCGCTATTTCGGCGACGCGCAAAAGCGCGAAGCCTTGGACCGCATCCTGGCCGAGATCCGCTTCGAGGACGCGCCGAGGGAAGCGGCCGGCGGGATCCTGGACGGCCGGGTATTCGTGATCACGGGGACCCTGACGCGCTATCCGAACCGGAACGCGCTGAAGGAGCTGATCGAATCGCTGGGCGGAAGGGTGACGGGCTCCGTCACGGCAAAGACGAGCTGCCTGATCAACAACGACAGCCTGTCCGGTTCCGCGAAGAACAAGGCCGCGCGGGCGCTGGGCGTCGCCGTGATCGATGAGGAGCGCTTCGCCGCGTGGACGGAGAGCGGCATCGCCCCGGAGGAATTGCAATAATATATGCTAAAAATAGGAAAACTTGATAATAATTTGCTCGAGGACATCGTCTTTCGGCACATACGCCATCGCAGGCAGGAGGTCCTGACGCGGCCCGGCGTGGGCGAGGACTGCGCCGTTGTCGATTTCGGGGCCTATGAATGCGTTCTGTCCACCGACCCCATCACGGCGGCGGCGGCGCAGGCCGGCCCGCTCGCGATCCACGTTTCGTGCAACGACATCGCCGCGAGCGGCGTCGCGCCGCTTGGCGTGCTGCTCGCCGTGCTGCTGCCCGAGGGCACGCGCGAAGAGGAGGTCCGCGAGCTCATGCGCCGCGCGGCCGAAGCGGCGGCGGAACTCGACGTGGAGATCATCGGCGGCCACACGGAGATCACGGCGTCCGTGACGAAGCCCGTCATCATCTCGACGGCCATAGGCCGCGCGGCGAAGGGCGCGGCGCAGAGCGCGAAGGACATGCGGCCCGGCGACTGCCTGCTGCTCACGAAGCGGGCCGGCCTCGAGGGGACGGGCATTCTGGCGAGCGACTTCAAACATCGGCTCGCGGGCGTGCTGAGCGACGCGGAGCTGATCGAGGCGGAAGCCATGCTGTCGCGCGTCAGCGTCGTGTGCGAGGGCGTGATCGCCGGGCGCATCGGAACCGCGGGCATGCACGACGTCACGGAGGGCGGCGTGCTCGGGGCCGTCTGGGAGATGTGCGAAATCTCGGGGACGGGCGCGGAGATACGGGAGAAAGCCATCCCCGTCGCCCCGGTCACGCGGAAGGTCTGCGCGCATTTCGGCCTCGACAGCCTGCGCCTGATCTCGAGCGGATCCATGCTGATCGCGGCGCGCCCCGCGAAAAAGGACGCATTGATGGCGGCCATAGGGGAGGCCGGCGTGGAGATCACCTGTATCGGTGCCGTGCGGGAGCGCGGCGAAGGCGTCCGCATTGTCGGAGGCGACGGCGTTCGGCGGTCCGTCGATCCGCCGGGTGCGGACGAGATATACAAGGTACACAGATTATGAAACAGCTCACGATAAAAATCGAGCGAAGCTTGTTGCACCTGGTCGAAACGGAATCGCGCGGCAAGCGCGTCGTGATCAAGAGCGCCAGATCCTTTCCCCTGCCCGAACGCGCGGACGCGGAGGACGGCGACGGCGCGCTCACGGGCGATCCCGCGGCGCTCGCGCGCTTCATCGCCGAAAAAATCAAGCAGGGCCGGCTCTCGCCCGCGCCGGCGGCGCTCCTGTTCCACTCCGGCATCGCGCTGTATCACGAATACCACCACAGCGGCCTGTCCTTCTCGCAGGCGCACAACCGGGCGCGGACGGAAGCGGAAGCCTTCCTGCCGCAGGGCCTCGGGAGTTACATCTTCGAAAACGAGCGTTACGGCGGGGAAGGCGAATCGGGCAACCGCACGAGCGCGCTCTTCGCCGTCGAGGACGGATTCCTGCGCGCCCTGATCAAATCGCTGAAAGCCCTCGGCATAAAGACGCGGTTCGCATCCTCCGCGCTCTCCGTCTGGTCGGAGCTGATGCGAAGCCTGCTGAACGCCCTGCTGCGAAACGACGTGCGCCCCGGCATAAACCCCGTCTGCCTCGACGTGAGCGAGGATTGCGTTCGCTTCCTGTTCTTCATCCGCACGCGGTTGGTCCACAGGCGCGAATCGCCCATCCCCGATGGGATCTCCGACGACGAGCTCCTGTCGTTCATCGAGGAGGAAACGCAGGAGATCGCCTTGCAGGTCGAAAACAGGGAGGGGGAAGCGAACGTCAAGCCGGATTGCATCCTGCTCGCGGGAACGCGCGCGAACGCGCCGGACTTTGCCGACCGCGTGGCGGGACGCCTGAACACGCCTTGCAGGAGCTTGGATTTCTACGCGGACGACCTGCGCGACGCGGCGGCGCTCGGCGGCGAGCTCGCGGACAGGCCGGGCCTCTACGCCAGAACCGTTTCGTCGGCCGGCGCGCTTCCGGGCCGGCAAAGGGGGAAGAACCTGCTCTACGGCGGTTTTCGCAAGAGGCGGGAGCGCGGCGCCGTGTGCGCGGCGGCTGTGTTCCTCACCCTGGCGGCCCTCGCGGCGATGTCGGCCATGCCGCTCGCGAATTGGTATATCGAGAAGGAGAACGCGGAAAACACCGCGATCATATCGAGGCCGATCTACGAGGAGGCGCGGGAGAAGCTCGCCGCGCAGCGGCAGCTCAATGCCCTGTTGCAGAGCCATATGGCTGAAGAGGCGTACATGCAGAACAAGAATCTGAAGTACGGCGCCCTGCTCTACCAGATCAGCAGGGGTCTTTTGGCGAATTCCCGCATCGAGAGCATGGCGCACGCGAACAACGGCACGAGCATGGATGTGACCTTCACGACCTCCGATCCGAATTATTTCTTCGAAGCCAAGGAAAAGATGAACAGGGACGGCAATCTGACCGTTTCGGAACCCGTGCTCATGGTCAGGACGGAGCCGGAGCTCTGGCGCTGCGCCGTCACGATTTCATGGGATGTCCCCGCGACAGGAGGGATGAGCGAATGAAGGACGAACACAGCACCCTGTTTCGCGTCCTGTTTGTCCTCGCGCTGGCCTTCGCGCTCTGCGCCTATGCGTACTTTCTGTACCCGCCTTTGCGCGCGCAGTTCTCCGGCAACTACCACGCGCGCATCGCGCTCGAAAAGGAAAAGGACGCCATCGCCGAGATCATGCTCGATCCGGGCCTGATCTCCGAGCGCATAACGGATATGCAGGGCCAATTGCTGGAAACGCGTCCGATCAAGGGCTTGACGCCCGCGGGCGTCGTCGATGACATCACGCGCTGCATAGACAGGTTCGGACTCGAGTTGCAGAGCGTCACCCTCGGCGTCCCCGAGGCGCCGGGCGGCGCGATTGCGGATGAGCCGCAGCTTCTGTCCATGCCCGTCGTCGTGCAGATGCGGGCGCCCTACGACGGGGGCATGTACTTCATCGGCTCGCTTGAAAAGAGCGAAACGGGCACCTACAAAATAGGGGAATTCTCCTTCAAGCCGGCGCGGCCTGCGGATGCGGACGGCGCGGCCGGCGACGAAACGGCGGACGCGGACGGCGCGGACGGCGACGAAACGGCGGACACAGATGCCGGCGACGGCAAGGACGCGGCCGCGAACGCGGGAAGCGCAGGCGGCAAGGAGGCGGCCGAAGGCACGGGCGAAAGCGAAGCCGCTGCTGCGGGCGAAGCCGATCCCTATCCGATCTTTGAATGGGCGATAACGGTATATTTATTATATTATGGATAATATTTTCCTGCTTTCCCGCGCGGCGGTCTTGGCCGTGTCGATCGCAGCGGGGGTTTTGGCCGGCTACGGCGCGGTTTTCGTATTCAACAAGATGCCCGCGAAGTGGCTCTGCGACTACGGCGAGGTGCCGGACGACCGGCATCTGCCTCCGCGCATCGGCAAATACCCATGGGCGCCGCTCTTTTCCCTGGTGTTCGCGACGGCGGCGTGCAAGGTCCTTCTCGTTTCGTGGGCCTACGGCGCCGCCGCCCTGCCCGCCCTGTGGTCGCTTTTGCTCATCGCGCTGTCGGACGGCAAGTATCGCATCATTCCCGACCAGTTCGTGATCCTGCTGGCCGTCACGGGGATCGGCTTCGCGGCGATCGGACGGGAAACCGCGCGGAGCTATGCCTTCCTCTCGCCGCTCTTCGGCTTGCTTCTGGGCGGCGGCGTTTTTTTTCTGATCGCGCTTTTGGGAAGGCTCTTGGCGAAGAAGGAGATCATGGGCTTCGGCGATGTGAAGCTGACGGCGGTCTGCGGGCTGGTCACGGGGCTTTCGGGCATCGTCGCGATCCTGATCCTGACGGCCCTTTCGAGCGCGGCGGTCCTCTCGTTCCGCTTGGCGCGCGGCAGCATCCGGACGACGGACGAGGCGCCCCTCGGCCCCTTCATCGCGGGTGCGGCGGCCGTGTACCTGCTGTTTCCGAGGGAACTCGCGTATCTGTTGCAGCTGTATTTCCGGGCGACGCCCTAGCGTTTCGCCTGCGCGCATGAAGAATTTTCTGCTCACGATAGAATACGACGGCACCGATTTTCACGGCTGGCAGAAGCAGCCCCGCGCGCGGACCGCGCAGGGGGAGCTCGAGGCCGCCCTCTCCGCCGTCTGCCGCGCGGAGATCTCCGTCAGCGGCGCGAGCCGCACCGACGCCGGCGTACACGCCTACGGGCAGCGGGCGAGCTTCTGCGGCGATTTCAGCATCCCGGCGGAACGCTTGGCGCCGGCGGTCAACAACCTGCTCGGCTGCGGGCTCGCGGCGGGCGCGCGGGGCGACGGCGCGGCGAACGGGAGCGCGGCGGCGCACCGAGGCGGCGCGGGGCGATTGCCCGGCACGGGGCGGCCCGGCGATCTGCGCGTGCGGGAAGCGTTGCTCGTGCCCGACGGCTTTCACGCGCGCCACGACGCGACGGGCAAGAAATACATCTACCGCATACTGAGCACGCCGCAAACGGATATATTCCTGCGGAACGCCTGCTGGCAGATGACGGAAACGCCGGATGCGGAGGCCATGCGCGCCGCCGCCCGCCACATCGTCGGCACACGGGATTTCCGTGCCTTTCAAGCCGCGGGCGGCTACGCGCGCAAGACGACCGTGCGGACCGTGCGCAGCCTCGACATCCGGACGGCGCCCGCCGGCGAGGGCCGGCGCATGACCGTCATAGAGATCACGGGGGACGGCTTCCTCTACAACATGGTCCGCATCATCGCGGGCACGCTGGTCCTGGCCGGGATCGGC
>JAISNR010000072.1 GCA_031276135.1 Eubacteriales Family XIII. Incertae Sedis bacterium
GTCGGCGCGCTGGACTCCATCGTCGATATCGTCGGCGCGGCGATCTGCGTGGACATGCTCGGCGCGGACGAGATCCTGTGCTCGCCGGTTCACGACGGCAGCGGATTCATACATTGCAGGCACGGTATGATACCCGTACCCGTGCCGGCGGTGATGGAGATGCTCAAGGGCAGCGGCATAAGCATCGTCGGGGAGGACGTGAACACCGAGATGGTGACGCCCACGGGCTTCGGCATTCTGAAGGGGCTGGGCGCCCGCTGCACGCGTCTGCCGGAGATCTCCGTGGAGGGCGTGGGCTACGGCTTCGGGAAACGGGACACGGGCAGGTTTAATGCGTTGCGCGTTGTTCTCGGAACGCTCGCGGAGTAAATAAAAGCATTCGGAGACGGAATTATGAAACAAAACGCGAAGCTTGCGAAGAATTACGACCCCAAGGCGTTTGAGGAGAGAATCTACGCCGTCTGGGAGAACAGCGGCGCTTTTCACGCCGAAATCGATTGCGCGAAGAAGCCTTTCGCCATCGTGATGCCGCCGCCGAACATCACGGGGCAATTGCACATGGGCCACGCGCTCGACCAGACCTTGCAGGACGTGCTGACGAGATGGCGGCGCATGCAGGGCCGCTGCGCGCTGTGGCTCCCCGGAACCGATCACGCGAGCATCGCGACGGAGGTGAAGGTCGCGGAGGAAATTCTCGCGACGGAGGGCAAGAGCAAGCAAGAGCTCGGCCGCGAGGAATTTTTGAAGCGGGCCTGGGAATGGAAGCGCGTCTACGGCGGCAAGATCACGGAGCAGATGCGCAAGCTCGGAAATTCGTGCGATTGGGAGCGGGAGCGCTTCACGATGGACGAGGGCTGCAATCGGGCCGTGCGCGAATACTTCGTCAGGCTTTACGAAAAGGGCTTGATCTATCGCGGCAACAGACTGATCAATTGGTGTCCGCGCTGCGGCACCTCCCTCTCCGACGCGGAAGTGGAACATGAAGATAAAAACGGAACATACTGGTATTTTCGCTATCCGGGCGAAGACGGCGGCGAGGGCATCGTCGTCGCGACCTCAAGGCCGGAGACGATGTTCGCGGACGTGGCCATCGCCGTGCATCCCGACGACGCGCGCTACGCTTCGCTTGTGGGCAGCCGGGTGTTCATCCCGCTCACGGACAGGTTGATACCGATCATCGCCGACGCGTACCCCGACCCCGAAAAGGGAACGGGCGCCGTCAAGATCACGCCGGCCCACGATCCGAACGACTTTGAGGTGGGTGAGCGGCACGGGCTCGACAGCCCCTCCTGCATAGACGAGAACGCCGCCATGACGGGTTTGGCCGAAAAATACATGGGCATGGATCGCTTTGTCTGCCGAAAGGCGTGGGTGGCGGAGCTCGCGGAGGCGGGCTTCCTCGTGAAGGCGGAGGAAAAAATCATACCCATCGGCGAATGCTACCGCTGCGGCGCCGTCATAGAGCCCCTGCTTTCGGATCAGTGGTTCGTCCGCATGGAAGAACTGGCGCGGCCCGCGATTTTGGCCGCGAAGGAGGGGCGCTTGACGCATGTGCCGGAACGCTTCGAGAAGACGTATCTGCACTGGCTCGCGGAAGTGCGCGATTGGTGCGTGTCGAGGCAGCTCTGGTGGGGGCACAGGATACCCGCCTGGCACTGCGACGCCTGCGGCGGGATCGCCGTCGCCGCCGAAGCCCCGCGCGCGTGCCCGGACTGCGGCGCGGCGGAGCTCCGTCAGGACGAGGACGTGCTCGACACGTGGTTCAGCTCCGCGCTGTGGCCCTTTTCGACGCTGGGATGGCCGGAAAACACGGACGAACTCGCGTATTTTTACCCCACGGACGTCCTCGTGACGGGCTACGACATCATCTTCTTCTGGGTTGTGCGCATGGTGTTCTCGGGATTGGAAATCATGGGAGATGTTCCGTTCAAGCAGGTCTGCGTGCACGGCCTCGTGCGCGACGCCGAGGGGCGCAAGATGAGCAAATCCCTCGGGAACGGCATCGACCCGCTGGAGCTCATCGAGCGTTACGGCGCGGATGCCCTGCGCTTCACGCTGATCTCCGGCGTTTCCGCAGGCAGCGACATGCGCTTTCAGACGGAAAAGCTCGAAAGCGCGCGCAATTTTGCGAACAAGCTGTGGAACGCCTCGCGCTTTGTGCTCATGAACCTGTCTGCGGCGGACGCCGACCCCGCGTCCGCGTCCGCAACCGGCACACGGCCCGGCGTCGGCGAAGTCGGCGGCCCTTCGCCCGCAACCGGCGCACCGGCCGGCGGCGGGGAAGCCGCCCTCGCCGACGAGGACATATGGATGCTGCGCAGGACGGCGGAGGCCGCCGCCGAGATCACGCGCAACATGGAGAAATTCGAGCTGTCCGTGGCGGCGCAGAAGATCTACGAGCTGATCTGGAGCGACTACTGCGACTGGTACATAGAGCTCGTCAAGGATAGGCTCTATAACGGCGGCGAAGTCGAAAAGACGCGCGCGCGCGCCGTGCTCGTCCGCGTGTTGCGCGACATATTGAAGCTGCTCCACCCCTTCATGCCCTTCATCACGGAGGAAATCTGGGGCTTTCTGCCGCCCGAAGGCGGCGCGCCCGCCCAAGACGGAACGCGGGATGCGCCTTCCCCGGAATCCTTGCTCATCCGGGCCGCCTGGCCCGATGCCGCGCCCCCGGAGGGCCCGGATCCGGCGGTCGAGCGCATAGAGAAATCGAAAGAGGTCATCCGGAGCATACGGAACATCCGCGCCGAGGCCGGCGCCGCGCCGTCGAAGCTCCTGAACGCCGTGCTCGTGGCCGCGCCCGAAAACCTCGAGGCCCTGCGTCGCGAAGAAGGCCATCTGAAAAAGCTGGCCGGCCTCGCCGCGGTCGCATACGCCTCGGACAAGGCGGGACTGCCCGAGGAAACGGCCTCCGCCGTGACGGG
>JAISNR010000085.1 GCA_031276135.1 Eubacteriales Family XIII. Incertae Sedis bacterium
CGCGGTGTTCTTCGATGATCGCATTCCGGGGTAAAACCTGCGATTACAACGATTTCAAGGCATGGTACCATGAATTTGAGGTTGAAATCCATACTCCGTGAAAGGACGGTCACATCAAAGATGAACCGGATAAAGATATACGCGACGCCGGAATCGGCCGCCGCGTTCAAAGCCCTTTGCGCGAAAAACGGAACTTCGGTAACGGCCGAATTGTCCGCATACATGCGCAAATGAACGCATCTCAAAGAACCCGTGACAACAACGGGCAACGGGACGGACAAGCGCTTGCAACGACGGGCGAGCGTCGGACGCATAATCCCGTTGCTTGAAAAAATCCTTGATGCCGAAGAGTCGTATTTTAACAATATTCCCGAGAACCTTCGCTGCGGCCCGATGGCCGAGGCCGCCGAGGAAACCGTCGGTCATTTGACCGCCGCCGGCGAAGAACTCACGGAGGCGTATGCGCCAAGGTCGTAAACGTCCAAACGCAAATCCGCATCCGAACAGGCAACGATTGCCTACAAATCCTCATATTACAAATTTACGTATTGACATGTTCGTCAATTGCGGTATACTTAAAGAATCAAAGGGCGAGATGCCGATCCGGCGTTCCACCCATTTTACCGGTTTCCTGTACCTCATCGGATTTTAGCGTTTACACAAAATTTGAAACACACCCTCAAAATTTTGAAGTAAGAAGTTCCATACAACATTTTTTTCGTGGCATCAAGAGGGAAATCCGGCATTTCAGCCGGGCTTCCCCCTTATCTTTATTTTTAAGTATCGAAAACGGGCGCGAGGCCGGCCGCTCCCGCGACAAGGCCCTCGACCGTGCCGAACACCGCTTCGCGCGCGTATACGGTCGCGTCGCTTACCACAATCTCTCACTTTTAAAAATGCTTGTTCTTTGGTCGATTAAATTGTACTTTGTACCTCCACCAAACTCCTGACAATCATTTCGTTATATTCATGTCACCCACAATTCCGGTTTCTTTATCTACTTTAAATCGTCTTCCAAGAAAGTCGTTGGCGTATAATACAGAATCAACCATATCGATCATAGTAAAAACGGCATCATCCCCTTTGGGTCGTTTTCCGATTTGCCAAACTTTTCTGCCATCGTTGCCATAACAATATATATTATGATAATCATCATAACATAATTCTTCTTTGGCAGGTATATCTAATAATACAAAAAATCTATTGCCTTCTTGCTTTAACTGTGAAATTTTATTTTCAAAAGCAATTTCCATATCTCCCATGTGCAGCAGATTGTTTTCAATGTTTGCATTATTCATTGTCTTGAATTCCGGTTTTGTTTCGTTTGATAGCAGAACTTCGTCGTGAATGACTATTCATTTATATAGAATCCATACACACAATTGCTGAATTCCCCTGTTGCAAATGTAAATAATTTGCCATCAATATCCACAGTATAAACCGTCATTTCATGTTTTTGATCATATAAAGGATCGGGAACGCAAATCTTTTCATTTGTATTTTTCCACTTATAATCAAATATATTAACACCAAACAATTCGCACTCCCCTTCAACGCCCGACTTAACAAATTTCCACATAATTAGGGCTTGCTGAAAAACTCAAAAGCCTTGCCGCTGCGCAGCTTACAGGCTTTTGAGTTACCCCAAAAGCGGTGCTTTTGGGGTGAAAACGCGAAAAACGCGTTTTCTTTCAGCCGCCGATAATGAGGGCGGCCTCTAAAAATCGAGATTTTTAGAGGCCCACAGGCTACGCCTGTGCTCTGAAAAACACAATTTGTGTTTTTCAGTAGACCCTAATTATTGCAACCTCCTTAAATATCCCAATTGAACTAAATTTTCTATTGATTGGGCAAGCTGATACTGCGTTCCCCCCGCCGGGTTGGTCGAACCAAGGAGATATCTTACCTGATTTAACATCTATCGGCTTAACCACCTCATAAGCATTATATGGTCGTGCGTCCGAGCTGGGAGGTAATGAACGATTTGCATATGGGGTGCCTTGAGGAGAAACAAATTTCCCTGTTTCGCCACCGTATCTATCCACTATTGTACCCGGCATTAAAGTTTTTGCTACGGGTGCTCCTTCAAAGCCATTATTTATTGGCCATTTTACTGATCCATCGGCATTGGTCCATTTCCCCGAACCATCTGCAGACGCTTCTTTTTTAACCGCATCCTCCGCCGCGCCCGGCGGCTTATTCGCCGCCGTTCGAGCCTGCCCGTCGGCATCCTTGGGACTTACGGGCTTTTTCAGGCTCACATTGGCCCGCGAGGGCAGAGCGCCGGATATGTCGATCTCGTTCCAACCCGCCCCGACGCCAGGACCCGCGCCTCTGTTTCCGGAGAAGAAGCTCATCCCGTCGAGCTGCTTCGTGTAGTCCGGGCCGCCTTCCTTCGTTGCGAGCCTCGCAACGAGCTCCGCGTTCAGATGCGGCGCGTCCGTCTTCAGGATTTGTTCCGCCGTCACCTTGCCGTCCGTCAAAAGCGGCGTGTTCGGACCGGGGCCCGCCAGTCGGGGTACGTTCCCGCCGTTGTTCGACAGGGGACCGAGGCTCATGCCCCGGCCCCGCCGGGGGAAGCGCGAGAGCCCGGCAAGAAAGAGCAGACCCAAACCGCCCGGCACGTCCTCCCCGTCCTCTCCTGACCCCTCGGGATCGGACGCGTCCGGCGCAAAGCCCGCGCGCAGCAAATGGTACGCACCGCTCTGCGCCGTCTCCTCCGCCGCTTCCGGGAGAAATCTGCCCGCCTGCGTCGCAGGATATGTTTGAAAGCCTCTCTCGGATTATTTGAATCTGTCGAATTCTCCGGCTTCCAGACGGTTTATCATGTCCTTTCGCTCTTCCTTGTTGTCTTTCGCAAACATTCTGCGTAATTCGAGTTTGTCCTCTTTTTCTTGCAAATCATGCGGATCGCTTATAAATCCTTTATTATATAAAATTCCTATAAATGCGGCACTTCTGATTGTGTCATCATCTGTATTTGCATAAATATCCGCCAACAAGCGATAAACGTCTTCGCCCGGTTTGCAGTACGACAATACCGCAACACTTGCTATATCGTTTTTGTCTTTGTCGATATTTGCTTTGATGACATCCAAATATTCTTTATCGCCGGTACAGTCATACAACACTCGTGCAACAGTTACGCTGTTACCGCTCGGCATATTGCATTCCGGCAATGCGTCTTGCAAAGCGCCGATGCCATCATATTTTTTTAATTTAGGAAAAAATTTTGCCAATCCAAAATCGCTGTTTTTATGAAATGTATTCCAAACGATATCCTCAACCTCATTTCGTTCCCAATCATAAATCTCTTCCATAATGAGAGGGTAATATCCGTCTGCTTTTTCTCGCCCCGTCGCATTGATTTGCATGACTAAATACTTATACGCTTTACTGTGTTCCATCGACAAACACCTCCTCAATCTTATCAACAAACCCGTTTTCTTTTCTTTTATCGAGAACTTTCGATTCGACTTCTCCCCACATCTCGCCTTTATAATTTGAAGGATGCACAAACGTAGCAGTACCCGACGCGCCGTTCGCATATTGACGTGACAGTGCCGCCCATATCGGTTTCTGATCTAACATATCTTTTGTATTCCACCCCGGATACATGCCGTTCAATCCCTGCCAGCCATCGAATACCCGTCCGCCCTGCGTTTGCTCCAATATGGTTCCCCCTATCGATTGCGCGTATCCGCCGGCCTCCGCTTTGCTCCCGCTCCAAAACACGGCGCCGTTATGAGGAGAGGATGTATCGAAATACGACGCCATTTTCGTGTAATCGCCGGCTTTCATTGCGTTGTATGCTTCCGATATCCGCGTGCCGTTCAAGCCGTTTGCCTGTGCCCTCTCCGAAAATTCCGCATAAAATTTCGCTTCGTTGCTTGCGATATATCTCGCGGCGTCGTCCGACGACATTCCGTCGGCAAAGTCGGAATAGCCTTTCGTTGAAACAACTCCGCCGATCCGTTCCGAACCTTCGGCGGCAATTTTCGCTCCGGCTTCGACCTTACCGCTTTTGACGCCGCATTACTTGAACTTCTCGAATTCCCCGGCTTCCAGACGGTTTATCATATCTCTTCGTTCCTCCTTGCTGTCTTTCATAAACATCCTGCTAAATTCAATTATGCGCATTTTTTCCTGTGAATTAAGCGGATCGCTTATAAAACCTTTATTATATAATATTCCCGTTATCGCAGTGCTTCGGATTGTTACGTTATCACTGCTTGCATAAATATCCGTCAATATACGATAAAATTCCTCATTGGGTTTTCTGTCCGACAATATTCCTACACAGATCAAATTGTCTTTAGCCTTTTCCGTATTTGCTTTAACAATGTCCAAATATTTCTTATCGCTCGTACATTCATACAATATCACAGCAATGGTCAGGCTGTGTTCACTCGGTATATTGCATTCCGGCAATGTTTTCCGCAAAGCATCGATTCCGTCATATTTTTTTAATTTCGGCAAAATTTCCGCCAAACTCAAATCATCGGTCTTATGAAAGGTATTCAAAATGAGACCCTCAATCTCATCCCGCTCCCAATCGTATATTTCATCGATGGTACAAAGCGGATAAGATCCGGCTTCTTTTGTACCTGCTGCGCTGATTTGATCAATTAAACGCCTGTACGCCCTACCGTGTTCCACCGACATACACCTCCTTGATGCCGTCAACAAATCCCATCTTTATTCTGCTATCAATAATTTTAGATTCAACTTTTTCCCACATCTGTCCTGTATAAGTTGAAGGATGCACAAATGTGACATATCCCGTCGCGCCGTTTGCATACTGGCTTGACAGCGCTTCCCATATCGGCCTTTGATTTAACGCACCGGCACCTTTTGTATTCCACTCCGGATACATACCGCGCAGTCCGCGCCAATCGTCAAATACGCGTCCGCCCTGTGTCTGTTCCAGTATGGTGCCGCTGATAGATCGTGCGTACCCGCCCGCCTCCGTTTTGTCCCCGCTCCAAAACACGGCGCCGTTATGAGGAGAGGATGTATCGAAATACGACGCCATTTTTGTGTAATCGCCGGCTCTCATTGCGTTGTATGCTTCCGATATCAGCGTGCCGTTCAAGCCGTTCGCCTGTGCCCTCTCCGAAAATTCCGCATAAAATTTCGTTTCGTTGCTTGCGATATATCTCGCGGCGTCGTCCGGCGACATTCCGTCTGCAAAGTCGGAATAGCCTTTCGTTGAAACAATCCCGTCGATCCGTTCCGAACCTTCGGCGGCAATTTTCGCTCCGGCTTCGACCTTACCGCTTGCATCGCCAGCACCTCCCGCATTCGCCGTCACCCGAGCCGTCTTGCTCCCGTCCGTGGGCGTCACGGGTTTGTTCGGCGTTACGCTTGCCCGAGAGGCGAGCGCGCCCATGCCCGCGGAGATGCCAACCTGCGTCCAATCCACGGCTTTCGCATCGATCCGCCCCGTGTCGGGATTGAAGTTCCCCTCCTCGTCGAACAGGGCCATGTCGGCAAGCTGCGCCCCGTAGTTCACACCACCGCCCGCCGCCGCGCCGAGCGTCGAAACCAAGAGCGCGTTCGCCGCCGGGGATTTCGCTTTGAGGATTTGCTTCGACAGCGCGTTCAAACCCGGCGTTCTCCCCGCGCCGCCGCCGATCATCCCCGAAACCGAGCCCCGCAACAGGGCGTTCTTGAGTTCTCCGACGTCGAATTTCTCTTCCGTAAACCCCGCCCGCAGGAGATTGTCCGTGCCGCTCCACACCGCGCCCTCCGCCGCTTCTTCCGCCGCTTTCAGAAGGAATCTGCCCGCCCTTGTCGCTATCTTTACGCCCCGAAGCGCGAGGCCGGCCGCTCCCGCGACAAGGCCCTCGACCGTGCCGAACACCGCTTCGCGCGCGTATACGGTCGCGTCGCTCACCTCTCCGCTCATCGCGTCGGAGACCGCGACCGCCCCCACGGAGAGCGCGCCCGCAATGGCGCCCATCGCGAGCAGGGGCGCCGCGATCGGAAACAGCGAGGCTATGAAGACCGCGCCGCAGACGACGGCGAGGCCTTTGACCACGTTGCCGAACAGCTTCTTTACGCTGAAGGGTTCCTTTACCGCCTCCGGCATCTCGTATTCCGCCGCCTCAAAACCCGTCATCACGCAGCGGCCCCTCTCGGAAAAGACGTCCGTCCTGCCGGTCACGGCTTCCAAGATCGAAACGGGCACAAGCGCTTCGCCGCTCCCCGCCGTGCGGCTGATCTCCACGCGCTCCGGCGACTTGACCTCTATCACGGGCGCTTCGATCCGTATGCGCCCGCCCGCCGCAATCGTGAGGCCGTGCGCCGTCTCGATCGAAATCCCCTTGTCGTCCTCCGCTGCGAAGCGCAGCGGTCCGCCGCCCGTGTCGCTCTCGAAGCCGAAGCTGTCCGGGTACAGCATCAGCCGCTTGCCGTGCTCCGTGTGCAGGCCCCTCCTGCTCGGATTCGCCATGCCCTCGGACCGGCGCGACGCTTCCGTGCGCACGCAGTTGATCGCTTTCGCGTTCTCTTCACCGGGATCGGGGAAGTACAGGATCGCCTCGGAGCCGAGCTTCGGCAGAAGGTACATGAAGTTCCCCGTGGGCGGCGCCCATCTGTAGGGGTAAGCGCTTTCGACGTCCTGCGCCTCGTCGATGTCGAGATGCAGCTTCACGGTCCCGCCCTGCGTCGCGATGACCCTGCCCTTGATGCCTCGGCCCGTCAGCCCGTCGTTGTAATACTTCCTGTGCGCGAGCAGCGTCTCCCGCCCGAGCGTGTAGCCGTAGAAGAGCATCCCCTCGTCCATGACGCAGGACTTCCGGCATATCCTGAGCGGCTGCCCCTTGAATTCCGTTTCCCCGCCGAGGGCCGCGTTCTTCCCCGAGCGGACCGTGTAGCTCATAAAGTCCGACCGCGAAAAGCCGAGCGCGGAACCGCCCTGCTCCTGGTATTTCTCTTCGAGGGCGGCGGTGTATTCGCATTCGTCGAAGGAATACGTTTGCCTGCCCTTGCGCAGCCCCAGCCAAAACCGCGGCAGGCCGCTCTCCGCGTCCGGCGTTATCGTCGTGCCGAGTCTGCTCGCGAGCCGCTTCGCAAATTCCCACGCCGTTTCCCCGTACTGCACGAGCGGCGCGCCGATCGGCCTGTCCTCCGCACGCAGGATGAAGTCCGCCTCCGGAAAGGGCGACAGGGTCCTGCGCAGGGCGTCCTCGTGCAGCATCGTCACGTCCTGATAGGACCTGCTCTCCTTCGCCCTGTCCAGAATCACGCTCCCCGACAGCGCCGTCGCGAAGAGCGTGAAAAAGCCGTTCTCCGCCGTCACCTCCGCTTTCTCTATGTATCCCGCGAAGATCGGCGCGTCCTCGTCCTCCGCGTCGTAAAACCTTACGACGCGGCCCGACAGGCTTTGCCGCAGCGTCTCTTCCCCCGCGGCTTCGTCCAAGATCCCTCCGAACTCCGCCCGCGCGTGTCTGTTCTCGCGCTGCTCCGTGCGAAACAGGGTCAGCTCCGTGAGCGGAAACGGCGTCTCCGCTCGCAGCCTCCCCCTTGTCAGACATTCCATCGCACTCTCCTTCCCGTTACTGCATGAAGATCGAAGTCCCCTCAAAGCCCACGTTGTTGTTCAGCGCGAGCTTTGTTCCGCCCACCTCTATGTTCACGGATTCCCCGCCCGCCAGCGTTATGTCGGACGCGCCGCTGATCAGGCTGACGCCCTCGTCCGATTTTATCGATATGTTTTTCGCGCTTTGGATCGTAATGCCGTCCGCGTCGTCTATGACGACCGTCATGTCGCGGTTGTTGGTCATGACGATCTTGTCCGGATAAAGCGATACCTCTTTCCGCTCCTTGTTGATCACCGTTTTCACGTTCGGATGGGTGCGCGGCGGCAGAAAGGCCGGGATCCCGGGCTCCGCGGGAGGAACGTCCTTGCCCATATCGGGCGTGTCCACGTTTACCGCGCTGATCGCGTAGCCCTCCGATTCGCGCTCGGACGGGAAGTACAGCCGCAGCTCGTCCCCGATCTCTGGCATGGCGTACCAACCCGTGCCGTCCGGGGAGGAGTACACCGTGGAATAGTGCAGCCATTTCGCGCCGACCTCGTAGGAATCGTTGTCCTCGTAAAGGCGCAATTGCACCCTGTCCTTTGCCACGTTTATGACGCGGCCGGCAAGGGACGCGCCCACGAGCTTCGCGTTGTGCAGCTTCTTCGTCTTGAATCCCGCTTCGCTCTTCAGCGTATAGTAATTCTGCAATACCTGCCCTTCGAGAACCGACCGTATCGCAAAGACGCGAAGGTCTTGGTTTTTGAACCTGACCTTTTCTCCCATGCGCCGGATCGCGGGGTCCTGCACGATGTAATACAATTCGTCGTTTTCCGACAGCCCGGAAACGTCGTTCTGCGTCTTGTCCGCGTATTTCGAGTTGTCCTTCATGACCCTGTAGGCGATCGGATCGACGGGCGTTCCGGCGGACTTCACGGGCAGGCCGAAATAAAAGCCCGTGTCGCCCGTCAGGTAATCGGGAATGACGACGCTGTTAAACCGGCCTGCGAGCCGCTTTACGAATTCCCAGTCCGTTTCCCTGAACTGGACGAGGATGTCTCCGATTTGCACCCCTTCGCCCACGCGCGCGGAAAACGAATAGTCCTTGTAATATCCGAAGACGGACAGCACGTCCTCATAGGTCGCCGTCGCTTTCTGGAAGCTTCGCGTGTGTTCCGCGAGGTCCATCCGCTTCGAGGCGGACACGAGCGACAACTCCATCATCTTCACGCCGTTGATGTTTCGGATCTCGAGCCCGCTCACCGTTCCCGCGAACAGAACCTCGGATTCCCCCGCGTCGTCCTCTCCCAGAACGCGCACGGGCAGGTCGTGCCGGGCCAGGGACAGATACGCTTCCTCCGCCTCCCCGTCGATGATTCCGCGGATCTTCGCCGTCGCGTGCTCGTTCGGCGCAACGCGGATGTCCAAGCTCTCGATGTCCGAAAGCGCAAAGGGCGCCGGCTTGATATGCGCGGCCGATATCGCGGTTTTACCCATTTTCTTTCACCGTCCTTTCCGTTTTGCCGAACCGATCGTCCCGGTCCTCGATTGAACGCATTACCTGCAATACAACGGGATTCCATGTGCGCATCAGCTCGGCCGGGGCGTTGAAGATCCCGTGCAGGAAACTGCCTCGGACAGGCACAAAGGCGAACAGCTGATACATGTCCGCATCGAACGCCGTCGTCATGAAATCGAAATACCCGAAGCGCACCTGCTTCTCCGTTTTCAAAAACCGGGTCTCGAAAAACTTCGCTCCCGGATTCGCGCGCCGCATGCCGGACAGGAAAGCCTTTACCGCCGATTCGACCCGGTCCTCGGAAAACGCCTGCGCGTAATACGCGAACGCAAAATTCACCGTGGTGTCGTCGTTCGTCTTGATCACGGCCGGGCGGTTCTCCGCCGGGTATTTCAGCTTGGCAAGCGCTTCCGGCATGTCCGTGTACGACTTCGGCAGCATGACGGAAAACAGGTCTTCGTACAAGCCGACTCTCTCAAAATGCAGGATCTCGTTGCCGGCGCGCACCTCTCCCGCGTAGATGTCCTTAAACCGCGCCTCCTCCTTGTCCCGCCGAGTTTTCGCCGATTCCGTATCCGTGTATTCCATCCGCATCACCCTCTTTCATATGAAGCAAAAGCCCTTTCCTTCCCGCGGTCAATACATCATGATTTGACCGATCTCCATCGTTTCGTCCACGCCGATAAGGCCGAAATGCCTGTCCCAAAACAGCTTTGTGTCATAGTCCGCGGGGACAAACAGATCGCACAGCAGCGTGAGCTGCGCCTCAAGCTCGGGCGTTTTCTTTTCTCCCGCGTAGATCAAAAGCTCCCGGACGTCCCGCACATCCAGATACACGATCGCGCGCGGGTATATCGCCCGAAGGAGGCCGGCGAACATCGGCATCGACGTTCCCGTCCGGTACAGCGAAAGCAGACCGGACAGCACAAAACGCAGCTTCCTTCCCGAAAACCGGCGCAAACGCTCGGCATTCTCTTCGCCGCAGACGCCCGCCTCGATGTCCTCCTTCAGAAATCCCGCGTAATATTCATCGCGGCGCAGACCCTCCCGCAAGTCGAACTTCGTCAAACAGTGCGCAAAGATGTCGAACAGGACGTCCCGCAGCTCGGCGTGCGCGTCCATGCTCTCGCCGAGCAGGGCGCCGAATACGTTCCCGTAACGGTAGTACGGGTTTACGAGTACACGGTCCCCGTTCGGGACGCGTTCGTTCAAATGCTCCGGTATGATCTCGCGGTACGGATCGGCCGTCCTCGCCGGGCAAAAATGCAAGGTCTCCCGCGCAATCCCCTCGGCGTCGGCCCACAGCGCCGCCTCCCACATATAGTTCATAAGAGCGACCCCACGCAGTTGTATTCGGGATAGGTCCTTTGCAGCTCGGACACCAAAAAACTCACGATGTCTCGATTCAAGAAAAAATCCTTGTTCTTCGCCTTGAACACGAGCACCAGCGATTTCCGATGCGCGGGATCGCGTATCTCGTCCCTTATGAAGGGATTCATGTCATAGGTCTCGCCCGCAAAATTCGCGCCGGTGAACCGCAGGTCCGCAAGCGCAACGTATTCCGACACCTCAAACGAACCCAAGACGCGCTTAAGCTCCGCCCTCGTCGCGATGTGCGCTCCGCCGGCCGCCAGAAGCCGCGTCGCAAAGGCGTCGCCGCGCACGTTTGAAAGCACGGGCAGGGGATATTCGTCCACCCGGCGGTCCCGTCTCGGGCGCAGGCGGTACAGATCCCACGCCGGACTCTTGCTTTCGGGCGACACGGCTATGATATCGCCGCCCTCCCTTCGCACGCTCAGGATGCGCGCGCCGTCGTAGTCCGCGAGATAGCCGTTGTCCGCGCCAAGTCCGCGCGTATCGAAGCGAAATTCGTAATTGATCTTGTCGCGCGCGGGTTTCGGATAATCGTCGCCGCGGGCGCGATGCTTGTCGATGTTCCACACGGGGACAAGGCCGCGCCGAATCGCGTCCTTGTATGCGCCGAAATCGAGCTCGATATCCCGTATCTTCGCGCCGGACGGCGGCAGCCCTGCGATCTCCGCCGGGCGCACGTCGAAGAATTTGCTCGTGTACGCGCCGGGCGCCGTCGTCCACGGCGCGCCGTTGCGCAGAAACACGGCGCAGAGCTTTTCGATCAGGGCGTTGTACCTGCCCGCGGGCTCGAGCCGGAATTTGAAATCGTATCGCTGCGCGCCGGCGTACAGGCTGCCGTCAAAAATCGGACGCTCCCGCGTCAGCCGCAGGCATTTCAGATAATCGGCTTCGACAAACACGGTTTCAAGCGTCGCTTGCTCCTTGTCGTGCAAGGCGGTAATGATTGCATTTGCCGAAAGCTCGGGCGCTACGCTCTCTTCCGGAAGCATCGGGCTCAAATAGGGATGCCCGGCGTCGATTTGCCCGCGCGGCAGTACCGTCGTGTGTATCGCGAACGGCGCGTGGATGCGCGGCAACTCGTCGCGAATGCGCTGTTCGAGCGCCGCGTACTTGCGTTCCGTTTCGTCGTACAGCGCAAGAAAGACCTCTTCGAGCACCTCCTTGAGCAAAGACTTGTCTTCCGATCCGCGCATCTCGTTCAGCCGCGCCGTTATCAATTCCCGCAAGCGAATTTACCTCCTCTTCCGAAGCTGTCTTGTGACCCGGGGGTTTTAATCCGGGTACCGCAGGATGAACCCCATGCCGGTTGCAATATCCTCGTTGAAGATAAGATGAATGTTCTGCCCGTCGTAATAAAATTCATGCTCTCCGATATCTTTCTCCCTCAGTTGCGCCAAGAAATACTCGTAATCATGAATTTCGTCTTTGTCGATGAAAAAGCGTTCTCGCAGTTCTGAGAATATTTTGGCTTCAAATTCCTCTTTGCCGTCATTCACAAACCGGTCCAAGGCAAGCAGTTCTCCGGTGCGCAAATCAAAAGTCGAGCCGTAATAACGGAGATTGCGCACCCCTCCGGCCATCCAATCGGTACTCTGTTTTATGCTGAGCATCTCATCGCTCATGTACGCGACTGCCGAATCGACGGTGTTGAACAGCGGGGAGTCCGCCAAAGCCTCATCCCCGTAACCTTCCCTCATCCCGGCAACGCTTTCAAAAAAATAATCGTGCCATCCTTCCGCATCCGCAAAGTGCTTCGACTTTTCGGAGCCGTAAAAAAAGCCCTTTACGTCCTCCTCGAAATACGCGTTGATACGGGATATGACGGCATCGCCGTCGCTTGTACCCGACATCGCGTTCATTATCGCCGATGCCCCGTCTTTCGAATCAAACGGTTCGAGGGAAAGAACCGGTTTGTCCATGTACATTCTCGCCAGTACGTTTCCTTTCGCATCCGTCACGTTTTCCGATATCCGCTCGAAGGACAGGAGCATCGTTCCTCCGGCGGAGGGTACGGGTTCCGAAAGGCCGTCCGGCGCGGCGCCGCCGGGCGCCGTTTCGCCGGCGGAGGACAGGGGCTCGGCCGGACCTGCCGGCGCCGCGTTTCCGGCGTCTGTTTCGCCGACGGAGGACACGGGGTTTTCGGCTTCCGGCTCCGACCCCGCCTGTACGCCGCAGCCGCAGACGGCCAACATCGCGCACAGCAAAAGAATTGTCATATACGATTTCTTTTTCATATCCGTCATTGCCCTCCGCCGAGTTCGTTGTAAACGTTTTTTGCGTGCTCGATACGTTTGTCGAGCGCGGCACGGGATTTATCCTCCGGATTTTCATACCGCATCATAAATATCTCCGTGACCTCGTCGATGTTGTCGGATTGTTTTATTTTGTCCAACATGCCCCTGTACTCCCTGTTTTCTGTCAACTCTTTTTGAATGAACTCAAGCTGTGTAACCATATCCCCGACCGCCGTGTCTTTCTCGATCGCGTAATCCAACAATCCCTGTTTTCTCGATTTGAATGTCCATTGCGCGATCCCCCAACCAACGCCGTCGTTGACCTTATACTCGTAGTCCAAATTCTCTCGACCGGATATACTTTCTGCATTTGTGGGGCTGAACAGGCTTTCCTCTTGGAAATTACCCAATATCCCCGCCGTCTGCTTTTCCGTAAAACGGCGCAAATGTCATCGTCGCGATCGAGGACAAACGCGTTCACGCCGTCGATCTCCGCGAGATACGAAACGCGGTAATCGTCGAAGAATCCCGTGTCCATGCCTTCGAACACCGAAATCTTTGACGGCAGACGCAGATCCCGGAGTGGCTTTTCGATGAACCTCGTGCGGCCGAATTCGCGCCGCAAACGCTCCAAACCGTCCGGCTTGTCGGTCCCGATCAAGAGGTGCTCGCGGCTTCCGCGAAAGTCCGAAATCAGCCCGATGAGTTCCTCCCGATCGAGCCGGTCGAGGGCGGCGTGTATGATGTTCTCGCGCTCGCAGATGTCCCGCAGCTGCAGGAGCGTCATGCGCCTCAGGTCCGCAAGCATATAGCTCGCGTGACGAATGTTCTTTTTCGTGGGCTCGAATGTGTATTTCATATGCTTTTCTCCGACTTCCCGGCTGCGCTGCCCTTTCCGTGTATACGGCTTGCTTCGATATTGTCAAGCATCCGGCGGATCTGCCGGGCGCCGGGCCTGTCTTGTTTTTCTTTGCGGACGTTCACGGACCCGGCAGCTCCGCTGCGTTTTCCGGCAGACGATAGATGCCGATGCGCGCTTTCCCCTCATCGGGTATCACCAAAACGCAACCTTCCGTCGCTTCGGAAACGAAGTCGAACATCGTCGGAACGACTATGCGGCCGTGTACGTTCATCATTCCGATCTGTCGACGGTCTTTTGTTTCGTCTCGTATCAAGATAAAACCGTCCTGTTTTGTGTCCCAAGCAAAGGGGGAATAAAGTCCGCCTTCCGGGAGGGGTATGCGATTTCCGGAGGTGTCAACCAACACACCTTTCTTTTCCGAATAGTCTGTGGCGAAAGTCACTTTTTCGCGGAACGGACACCCCGCCAGACCTTCCAAAATACTCCCGTCTTTGCGGAAGCAAACGCCGTTGACAGAGGCAATCCCGTTGAGGAAACTCGGCGCTTCCGGCTCGTACAATATGTCCGAATTTTGCTTTATTTCGGGCAGTATCGCTTCCCCGAATCTTTGATAAGGGATCGCAATCCCGCCCGATTTGTCGATAAACGCAAATTCCTCATCGTGCCAAACCCATGCCAGGCCTTCATGGAAATTCCCCGGATCCTCCGAATAGGAGGGCGGGATGACGTATTCCCCGGAATGATCGATGAAGCCCCACAGTCCGGATTCCGCGTCTTTTGCGGAGGCAAACCCCTCGCTGAATCCATAAAATCCGACCTTGGCAAACCGGGCGGGGATCGCTACAGAACCGTTTCGATCGATGAAGCCTTCCGCGTAAGAAAAGTCCGGATAAGAACCCTGCACGACAAACGGGGCAAGACCCTCCGAAAAAGGTCTTCTCGTGAGTTCGCAAGTTTCGTTTTCGGTCAGCACGATGTCCCCTTCGTTGTTGATGTAGACCGCTCTGTCGGAATCCTCAGCGCTGAACAAGCCCTCGGAAAAATTCCGAATTATGTTGTAGCGGCGATCCACGACCACCGTTCCGTTTTTGTCGATCAGCATCGCATTGTCGTTTTCTCCTATCACCTCGGGAAACACGACGAAGGTTCCTTCCCCCTCGTCCGGCCAAAACGTCTCGAACTTCGGAATGTCGGGGCCGAAGTCCAGCCACAGAATGTCCATGCCCGCATAGTCCGAACCTGCGGCGGCCTCCTGATCCGCGGCGATGAGGGAATCTCCCTTGTGAAACACGCCCCCGGCGCCGGGCCGCGCATCGGACGTTTCGCGCGGGCGATCGTCGGGGACTTCGGCCGGCGTCACGGAATCGGAATTGCTTTCTTCCGCTTCTTCTGCGATCCCGGACGCGCTCGAACCGGCTTCCTCTTCTTCGGCGCCCTCGGGCGCGCAGGCCGCAAGTCCGAGAAGCAAAGCGGCGGAGACGGCAAAAACAAGCTGTCTGAAATTCTTCATAGCGCCCCCTCAATCATTGTCAAAGGTCAAATGGGAGTCTCGAAAGTATCTGTCTCGGAGGCAGGTTGTTCCCGTTTTCATCGATGAATTCGATGTGCAGATGCGGCCCGCTTGACCCTCCCGTGTTCCCGGCTTCCGCTATTTTATCTCCTACGTTCACTCTGTCGCCGACGCTTACCGAATTTTTGTCATTGTGTTGATATATGGCCGTGATCTTCCTGCCGTCAATGACATGCTCCACACGAACGTATTTCCCTCTTCCTTTTTGCTTTTCTTCCTCGGTTTGCTTTTCTTGATTTTCGACTTTCGTCACCGTCCCCGGCGCGACCGCGAATATGGGAGTGCCTCTCGGAGCAGGTATGTCTATCCCCATATGTATATGGTCATGATAATGCGTGTCCAAATATTCCGACGACACTTCTTTTATGGCGGCTTCGGGCAAGGGCATGGCGACGGGCCTTGTCAGAGGCGCGAAATAGGGTTCGTTGTATCCGAGGGACAACCCCAAACACTCCCATGTTGTCCTGCCCACCTTCCCTTTGTATGCACCGGTGTTACTGAGACGCATTTGATCTTTGAACGTGTTCACGGCGTTCGTCAACCTGTCGTCAAACACCCCGTCGATCGCCCCGCCGTACAGACCCCGCTCCTTCAAATCATCTGCACGCAGGCCCTCATCAGGCAGTATATCACCGAATAGGTGTTTTGTCGATGTCATAACAAGATCACAAAACATTTCTCCGTTTATATCGCGATGCATTATATATCGCGCGCCGCTCGATTCGTAAATTTCTCCGCCGAATTCGTCCTCTCCGCCGGGTGTCATCCGATTGCGAAGCCGGACAGCGGGCATCCGGAAATATGCCGCATAATCGCTTACGGCCTTTCCGAAAGCGCCTCTCCGTTCGGAAACCGGCCGGGGCATGGGATCCGAGGAATCGCCGATCGGCAACAGGGTGTAAGGGTCCGTGCCGTCCATCACCTTTTTTTGGACAATGCAGTTCGGGCGGCCCGAAAGAATTGCACCTTCCCGGTCGGTATAGACACGAACGGTAATTTCGTCCGCAAACGCATAGGCATAGCAGAAATATCCCTCTGAGCTGTCCGGCAGTCGCTTGGCGTCTGTATTCCAAACAGACGCCAAAGTTCGGGCGTTCGCCTCCCCCTCGAATTCATCCGGCAATAGCGCATACGCATTCGTTTCCACCGCGATGCAACGCGAATCTTCCGATTCCGAAACATCGGAAAAAACGTAATATTCCCCGTCTTCGTTGTGTACAATTTCGCTTTCCTGAATCCAATCGTAAAAAAATCGATCGAGCTCTTCCATTATCTGCTGCGGCGTTTTCCCGAGGTTCCGAGCGGCGACATAAACAGCCTCCGCTTCCGAGTACGATAAGATCTCGATATCTTCATCCGTTGCGGGGTTCTCCGCTTTCGACGAAATATCGTTTGTCAACGTATTTTCATTCGCAGAGCAAGCGACAAGCAACAAGTATAAGAAAAAACAGCAGAAAATTACCGGCAAAAAGTTCTTCGATTTCATAAGTCTACGATGTTCCTCTTTTCACAAGTCGTTACGGCAAATAGTCGATCGGATTTACATGTTCTTTCGCGGGACCCATTTTATTATATGGAATAAGTGGTTTGGTATAAGTGTCATTTACGTTTAGCATTATTTCCAAATGCAAGTGTGCCCCTGTCGATGCATCTGTATGGACGTATTCAACTTTATGCTGGCCACAAAAAACATCTCTGACATATCGGACAAACGTCTGTTCCAAGGAGGTTGGTTCTGCTTCCGGCACATCGACACATCTGATTTTTGAACGGATATAATTTTCAAATGCTGAAAAGGGCGATGAAAAATCAATTTTCTTTGATGATAAAAAACGGTTCAGCAAAAGAAACGCGGCATACAGCGGCATGGCGCAATGACCCAGTGGTTCGGCGATTGTGTTGTCATTTTCTATTTCGTCGATTTTTCGATTGATTTGCGGTGCGATACATGATACGAAAGCATCATGGCCGTTTTTACAAAAAACAATAAAATCGTGAATCATTCGATCCATAGCGGTTCTGATTTGAGTAAGCGCATCGGCATCACCCGGCAGTTTTTTCAACTCTCTAACATCCAGATAGAAAGAATTGTCTTGCTCCAAATCAACTTTGCTTATTATAACGGGGAAATAGATTCTGTTGGATTTTAAGAGCCTGTTGACATTTGCAAGATGATATCGATTTATTATTTTATTTCTGAATATGAGAACAGGAATATCTTTATATTCGGATTTGTCAAAGGTATCGGGATTCATAATATTGACGTTCCATGATCCCGATATACTGTTTTCTTTTTTTGCAACTACGTCAAAAAAGTTACAAAAAATATTGCCGACCATCGTAGAAGTGACGTGCGCGTTTTTCCCGTAAATTCCGATAAGGGGCTTGATTGATTCGCCGTAATAATCCGCTTTGCCGATACTGCTCATTATATCATGAATCAAATCACCGGTGATCGCAAAACAATTATAGGCAAGAAGAAACGACAACGGCGGGTCGTTTGCTATGGCGGAAGCAACAACAGAAACCGCATCTTCTAAACTCTGTTTATTTGCTTCCATACATACGGGCGAAAGTCGCATTCGCGTGTTAATGACGGGTGAAATACTTGGCTCTGTGACCCCCATAAATTGCAGGTAATTCATGTCATCATAATGCCAACCGCTGATTCTGTCATGAATCTTCCCTTTATCAACAAGCTTTGCGATTTTATAAATTATGTATTTTTTTATAATTTTTATAAAATATCCGTCGTCGCAAACAGATAAATGTTTGGTTCTTTCCCAAATTAGTTGAATTGCTATTCATTTTGTGATATAATCATCTTGCCGTTACAAATGAAACGTGAGGTGTGAGTATGGACAGTCCGGTTAAAACCGCAGACCCAAACTTCGAATACATCCGCCACGAAACAGAGGACGGGGTAATGCGGGTATTCGTGAAATCAACCCGGCAAGAAGCGCGATGCCCATATTGCGGCGTCATTTCCGGAAAAGTACACAGTATATATTTCCGCAAGTTCCGAGATTTGCCCATTCAGGACAAGAAAGTGGAAATCGTCATCGACAACCGAAAGTTTTTCTGCTTAAACCCCGACTGTTCCCATAAAACCTTTGCCGAAAGCTTCGAATGTTTGCCCAAAATGGGGAGGCGAAGCAGACGTCTCACAGAAGCAATCATGGATACCGCAACCAATTTAAGTTCCGTGGCGGCGTCCAAAACACTCAAACAGCGGACAGCGGACGTAGGAAAGAGTACGATATGCAGACTCTTAAAAAAGGGGCTTCAAAATCGACAAGATAAGCATTGGGAGAATCCGCATTGACGATTTTGCCACAAGGAAGCGATTTACATACGGCACAGTGACGGTAAATGCCGAAACGGGATATATCACGGATATGTTGGAATCGCGGGAAAGCGCGGAGGTTTC
>JAISNR010000154.1 GCA_031276135.1 Eubacteriales Family XIII. Incertae Sedis bacterium
CCGCGATTCGGCCCTTCACGAGGTCGAGGAAATTCCGCTTGTCGGACAGTATCCGCCTGTATCCTTTGTCATAAATGTTCTCGGCCATGGCGCCTCCTTTACGATAATCATTATACGCAATGCCGGGCGGGATTGCAATATGCTTCGCGCGCTTGCAGCGATTGAACTTCGGTTTGGAATTTGATATAATCAAACAAATAAGGAAATGTTTTAAAATATTAGGATACAATGCGAACACTTCGATGTTGAAAGCCGAATTTTATGGCGTTCCACAGGAAAGGCGACGCTTGTTTTTCATAGGCAACAGAATAGGCAATGATATTGTCTTTCCTAAGCCGGCAGGAGGGAATCACCGACGGGAATATAGGTGATTTCATGTCTTTTCATGAATTACATTGCACACTTTCGTTGCTTCCCATACCCTCTGGACAGCAACACGAGTTGAATTTTTTAACTTTTTTACCATTTTATTTTTTGCGAAATCCGCTTGACAAATTCGGCAACAATCGCTATAATTTCATATAATACATATATGTCATCCTGTTTTATTGACCGGAAAGCCGGAGATAGAGCAAGCGGACTCTGTTCGCTCTGTTTTATCTTTTTTGTTTTTTCATCCAAAAAGGAGGGGATATCGTTGATGAAAATCCGTTTGCGATGTTGTAAGGGATCTTCCTGTCTGTTTGAACCGATGGGATGCGTATTCTTTGTTTGTTGCCGAGAAACTGTGGAGAAAAATCATGGGTAAAATTTTCAGAAAGACATCGATCGTTGCAATTGTTTTGGGCATGGCCGTCTTGCTGTTCGCAGGATGTTCCGGGGACAGCGGGACCGCGGCGGAAGAGAATGCGGACGCCGCCGGAAACAGCGGCGCGGATCAAAGCGCAGCAGCGGACAAAACAATCCGCATCGGTTCAAAAACGTTTACGGAGGGTTTCATTCTGTCCGAACTCTACGCGCTGGCCTTGGAGAAATCGGGATATGATGTGGAAAGGGTGTACAACATCTCCGATGTCAATTTGGCAATACAGGAAGATCAAATCGATCTTTACCCCGAATATACCGGAACGGGTCTGGTCGCCGTGCTGAAGGAAGCCCCGCTCTATGACGCGCAGGAGGTCTATGACAAGGTCAAGCGGGACTACTTGGACAAGTTCGACATAGTCTGGCTCAAGCAGGCCGACATCAACGATTCGCAAGGCTTGTTCATTTCCAAAAAAGCTTCGGAAGCGTTCGGAATCAAGACGATTTCCGATTTGCAGGCCAACGCCGGCAAGATACGCTTTGCCTCACAGGGCGGTTTTGATGAGCGCGAGGACGGCATACCCGCTTTGGAAGCCGTATACGGACCCCTCGATTTCAAATCGCACAACGTATATGACGACAGCCTGAAGTATGACATAGTCGGCAATGACGAAGCGGACGTCGGCGTTGCGTATACGACCGAAGGGAACCTCGTATCGCCCGATTTCATTGTGCTGGAAGATGATCGGCACGTATGGCCGCCCTACTATGTCGCGCCGATCGTGCGAAACGAATATTTAAAGGCGCATCCCGACATTGAAGCGGTATTGAACGCGGTTTCGGACGAACTGAACAACGAAGTGATCATCGCGTTGAACGCCGAGGTGGACATCGACAAGGAAGAATACACGGACGTCACAAGAGAATGGTTCTCGAAAACATTTGAATAACCCGCGGAAACCCGCATGGGCGCACGGCGGCAGGCGGAGGTTTGCCGCAAGCCCGTGCGGCAATGCCGAAAGGAGGCGGCCCGCTGTGCGCGCTGATATTGCGGAATACTTTTTGGAGAATCAGGACAGATATTTTGAGGCCATACTGACACACCTCAAAATCACGGGGATCGCGGTTGTTTTGGGCCTTCTGGTGGGGATTCCCCTGGCCGTGCTGAGCGTAAAAAAGGAGAAGCTGTCGCAACCGCTGCTCCATACCTTCAGTCTGCTCAAGATGGTTCCCGCGCTTGCGGCGCTCATGTTGGCGATCCCCCTCATAGGAACGGGTTTGCTGCCGGCCGTGATCGTGCTGACCCTGCTTACCGTCCCCGTCATCCTGATCAACACCTGTCTTGGATTTCAGGAAATCGATTCGGCAATCGTCGAGTCCGCGCATGCCATGGGATTCGGCAAGGCTTACGTGCTGTTTAAAATCGAGTTTCCGCTGGCGCTGCCGCTCATCCTCACAGGGCTGCGCACGGCGACGGTGGAGGTGATCGCCGGCGCCACGCTTGCGGCGTATATCGGTTCCGGCGGACTCGGCCTCTTCATCATGACCGGAATCGGGCTTTTGCGCTGGGACATTTTGCTTTTGGGCGGCGGAACCGTGGCGGCGCTGTCCATCATCGCAGACGCCGCCTTGGCGCTGGTATCGCGCCGCGCGGTTCAATATCGATAACCGCCGTGAAACCCTTGTCAAAAGGCACGGGCATGGCGGTGTTTGTCAAGGAGAATGGATGACCATGGATTTGAATCAGAAGAAAAACGACGTGCCGGTGCTGAAGTTTCAAAGGGTTGCAAAGCGATTCCCCAATGCGCAAATCAACGCGGTGAACGATGTCAGCTTTTCGGTGAACAGGGGCGATTTCATTACCATACTCGGACGTTCCGGCTCCGGGAAAACAACATTGCTGAAAATGGTCAACCGCATACACGAAATGACCGCCGGCGACATTTTTTTCGAAGGAGAAAACATTAAAAATCTGAATTTGCAGGATTACAGGAGGCGCGTCGGATACGTTATTCAGCAAATCGGCTTATTTCCGCATATGACGGTGGCCGAAAACATTGCGACGGTCCCTTCTGTGCTCAAATGGGAGAAAACGCGCATAGACACGAGGGTGGATGTCCTTCTGACGCTCGTGGGGCTTGACCCGGCGGAATACAGAAACCGGTATCCGGGCAAGCTGTCCGGCGGGCAGCAGCAGAGAGTCGGTCTGGCCCGCGCAATGGCGGCCGAGCCGGATTTAATGCTCATGGACGAACCGTTTGGCGCGCTGGACGCGATCACCCGCCAGACCCTGCAGGATGAGCTGGTTAAAATACAGCAAAAACTGAACACCACCATCCTGTTCGTAACGCATGACATTCAGGAGGCCTTTAAGCTCGGCGACCGGGTGATCATCATGGATGAGGGGGAGATCCAGCAGTATGCCACGCCGATCAACATCCTCTTCGAACCCGCGAACGATTTCGTTTCGCAGCTCGTTTCGGCGGAGGACGCCGTTCAGAAGCTGAAAGTGCTGCGCGCGGGCGCAATCGCCTCCGATTTGGGTTTTCAAACAAAAAGCGGCGACCTGCGAATTGACAAGGATGTTTACCTGGACAAGGTGCTCGCGCGCTTTTTTGAAACGCGGGCCGAGTATTTTGTGGTCACCGGCAAGGACGGTCAGCCGATCGGACAAATATCCTGGGAGCAATTTAAAAATTTCGCACAGTTCAGAAAGGACGGCGTCGATTCAAAAAAGGAGGCCGTATAAGCAGATGGCAGCGTTTTTCTCAAAATTCTTTCCCTATTTCACCAAACATTGGGATGACATGGGGGAGCTGCTCTTGGATCATTTGCAAATCGCATTCACGGTCCTTGGGATTTCGCTTATCGTATCCGCAGGTCTGAGCATTCTGATCTATCGTTCCGAATTTCTCTCCACAGCCGTCCTTGGCCTGTTCGGCGCGATTTATTCCATACCCAGCCTCGCTTTGTTCAGCGTGCTCGTTCCCTTGCTGGGCCTTGGGAAACCCAGTGCGGTGTTTGCGCTGGTTCTTTATTTGCAATATATTCTGATCCGAAACATATTGGCCGGATTCCACGCGATCAGCCCCGCCGTTTTGGAAGCGGGGGCCGGAATGGGCTTGAGTCCCGCACAACTGTTTCTCAGGATACGCCTGCCCCTCGCCTTGCCGATCATCATCGGGGGCATGCGCATAGCGATCGTGGCCGCGATCGGAATGACGGTCATTGCCGCCACCATCAACGCGGGCGGGTTGGGCATGCTGCTGTTCGAGGGTTTGCGGACGCACTATCCCGTAAAGATCGTTTGGGGAACGCTGCTTTGCGCGGGCATAACCTGGATCGCGAATTCGCTGATGTACGAAATCGAAAAATATTGTCTGAAAAAAGCAAACGGCGAGCTGCCTGCAAAGGAAGTCATAAAAAGTATTTACGGAAAGAAGGTTGCTTAAATTGAATGTATTTGAAAGTCTTACCGAGCTGATCGGGAAAACGCCCCTGCTCCGCCCGCGCGCATTTCTGAAGCTTGTATCTTCTCCCGCGGATATATTGTGCAAGCTGGAATATTTCAATCCGGCGGGCAGCGTGAAGGATCGCATCGGGCTTGCGATGATAGAAGCGGCCGAAAACGACGGAACGCTCACGAAGGATTCCGTGATCATTGAACCTTCAAGCGGCAATACCGGCATAGGGCTGGCCTTCGTCGCGGCGGCAAGAGGATACAGAATCATCATAACCATGCCGGAATCCATGAGCGACGAACGCCGTGTGCTCGCAAAGGCGCTGGGCGCCGAGCTCGTGCTGACGCCCGCCGCGGACGGCATGAAGGGCGCGGTGCGAAAGGCGGAGGAATTGAAGCTTCAGGTGCCGGGCGGAATCATCCTGCAGCAATTCAACAATCCGGCGAACCCGGCCGTTCACCGGGCGACGACCGCAAAGGAAATTTGGGAGGACACCGACGGCAAAGTGGATATCTTTATCGCCGGAGTCGGCACGGGCGGAACGATTACCGGAGTGGGAGAGTATCTGAAGGAACGCAAACCGGAAGTGAAGATCATCGCCGTGGAGCCGAGCGCCTCGGCCGTGCTTTCCGGAAACAACCCCGGCGCGCACAAGATACAGGGCATCGGCGCGGGATTTGTGCCGCACGTATTGAATCTCGGCATTGTCGATGAAGTCTATAAGGTTCGCGACGACGAAGCGATCGACACCGCACGCGTTCTCGCCAGAGAAGAAGGTCTGCTGGTGGGCATATCTTCGGGCGCGGCCGCTTTTGCGGCCTCCCGCATTGCGGCGCGCGCCGAAAATGCCGGAAAAACAATCGTGGCGCTGCTGCCCGACACGGGGGAACGCTATCTTTCAACCGCACTGTTTGCGGATTTGCCGGATACGGCAAGCCGATTTTTCTATTGAGTCCGGTAAGTGCATGGAAAGAAACAGCGTCGATTTTTCGTTCCGCGCCTTTTTTGCGCTTGCGCTTCCGTTTGCTCTGCAAAACCTGATGACTTCCTGCCTCAATATGGTGGATACCGTCATGGTGGGCGGTCTGGGCGCGACAGCCATCAGCGCGGTGGCCATTCCGAACAACTATTTCACGCTGTTCAACCTCATTCTGTATGGGATCGGCAGCGGAATGTCCGTCATGATCGCGCAATATGCGGGCAGCGGCGACGACGGTTCGGCAAACCGCATTTTGGGTATCGGATTGCTGTTTTCGCTGGGGCTGAGCGCGGTTTTCATATTTCCGGCGGCCGTGTTTCCCGAGTGCCTGCTCCGCATTTTCACATCCGACGCGGAGCTGGTTTCCCTCGGCGCGGATTACCTTTTCACGGTAATCTTCAGCTACGCGATGACTGCGGTCACTGCCTGTTATCTTGTCATGCTGCGCAACAAGAGAATGGCCAAAACGGTTTTGCTCATCTCCGTTTCGGCCGTTTTGGCGAATACGATTTTGAATTATCTGTTCATATACGGCAAGCTCGGCTTGCCTGCGATGGGGGTGCACGGAGCGGCGCTGGCGACGCTGATTTCCCGCGCGTATGAGGTCGTTTTTGTCTTGATTTACGTGTCGGCAAGGAAGCTGTGCCCGGTCTTTGACATAAAGGAGTTGTTCGTGCGCTGCGCGGAGCACATGCGCGTTTACGTCAAGGTCACCTTGCCGGTTGTGGCGAATCAGCTTTTTTGGACTTTGAGCATTACGGCGCGCGTCTTCGTCTTTGCGCGCATGGGCGTCGGCGCGCTGGCGGCAATGAATGTCGCGAATACGGTCGACCATATCGTGAGTTCGGGCTTTTACGGCGCGGTAAACGCACTGGAGATCACGATCGGGAACCAGATCGGCGCGGAGAAAAAGGATATGGCACAGAGGACCGCCCTGCTGTTTTTGAAGCGCACGCCCGTCATAGGCCTGCTGTTCACGGCGGCGCTGTTGTCGGCGGCGCGGCCGATACCCGCTTTGTTCACGTTTTCCGCAGAGGAAGCGCAATTTTTAAGCGGGATGATCGGGATCATCGCAATCGCAATGCCGCTCAGACTGACCTTGGGCTTCCTGTCCGGCATCATGCGAAGCGGCGGAAAGACCGCCCTTGTCACGGTAATCGATTCGGGTTTTGCGTGGGGCATCGGCGTATCGCTGTGTTATGTGTTCGGCATAACGCTGCAACTCTCTCCGGTTGTCGCGTATATCGGAGTCGTGGCGGAATACATACCGAGGTTCGTCTTTCAGCTCATGCTCTTTGTTTCGCGCAAATGGATTCGGGATGTTGTGAAAGAAACGAAAGCATAGCGCAAAGAAACCGGCGCCGAAAGCCGCGAGGAACCCCGGGGGGCATACCGCAGATCCGCACTATGCCCGATCGCCCTCCTCCCTTATATAGTAAAACGGATCCTTCTCGTACCAGCTTTTGCGCAAGGGCTGTCCCACGTTCGCGTACACTTTCTTTGCAAATCCGGGGTTTTTCAATATGCGCACCGCCCGACGGATCATCTCAAACGCCCCGGTATAACCCATATAATTTATCGTGTTTCCGAAAAGCGGCATCGTGGGAATGCCGAGCTTGAGCGGCCAGACCATGGCGCCCAGATGTCCTATATACAAATCGGGCCTGTGCCGCGCCAAAAGATTCATTTCTTCGGAAGGCTGACCGGGCGCCACGTCTATGATCGTATCCGGCGTGATGTCCGCGAGAAGCGGTTCGGCAAATATATCAAAATGATGGGGTTTCATCGCGATGATGTGCGCACCCAGGGCTTGGAACTGCTCGGCCGTCGCCAGCACCCGCGTTTCTCCGCCGCCCACAAAGAGGCGCAGACCGTTTATCGCATCCCGGTAGGGCTCGACCGCAGCGTAGAACGCGGCTTCTTCGCTCTCGATAAGGCGTTCAACCGCCTCTTCCAAGCCCAGCAGTCCGCCGACATGCCGCAAAATCCTGGCGGTGTTTTTCAGTCCGACCGGGATGGTTTCTATCGTGTAATCCGTGCCGAAGCGCTCTTTGAGGTGCCCGGTCAGATAATCGTCGTGTGTGGGGCACATGCTCAGATTGACCGCGGCTTCGGATATGCGGGAAATCTCTTCGATGCTCGCGTGCTGCGGAAGCACGTTTACGTTCAGGTCAAGCGCTTTCAAGAGCCGTGTCAATTCATTTTCATCCTGTACGCTGGCGGACGACACATTGATAATATTGACGGTTTTCGCGATACGGTATTTTTCCTTGGCATCTTTTATATCGTCCGGCAGCACGCGCGGATATTCCGCAGGCGGATCCACAAGCTTTTTCAAGAGGCCGTGATACGCGGCATCGTATCCCGAGGCGACGAGCTTGCTCTTAAATCCCTCGCAGTGCACCGGTATCAAAACGGCGGAGGTTTGACGCGACAGGTTGTTGAGAAGCGTGTCGATGTCGTCGCCTATGAGCGCCGGCACACAGCTGTTGGCCACAACGATCGCTTCCGGGCGGAATTCTCTTTCCGCATACAGAACGGCGGATTCCAGCTTCGCAAGGCCGCCTCCTATCACCTCTGTCTGCGTGAGATTTGTCGAAATCCATATATTCTCAAAAAGTGAAGCATTTTTCATTGTCCGAATCATTCTGAATACGCCGGACGAGCCCAAAAATCCCGCTCCGCAGCCGAGCGGCGCGTGGATTATGATCACCACGTTTTCTATGGCATTCAATATGCCGAGGGCAAGGCCCAGTTGACAACCCTGCGCCTGATTATAGGCTCTGTCCGCGTTTTTTGAGCAACCGCGCCCTTTGAGCGCGCCGCAGGTCCCCCCGAAGATATTGCAGGCGCCTATGCGCATTTCTCGCGAGGGAGCGGCTTCCGCGCCCAAAAAATTGTATTCCCGAATTGTTTCTTCGGGTCTGAGCTTTTCAATTGCCATCGTTGCCTCCTGTTTACCTGCCCGCCACAAGCACGGAAAAAATATCTTCAAGCAGCGCGAGCGCGCCATGATAACCCGTATATCCCTTGTTGAGCACCAACCTGCTTGTCAGCGGAAACGCTATCGGCAAAAATCCCGCGTTCAGGCTTGCGGCGGTGCTGCCTTCAAGGCTGCTGCCTATGACAAAAGAGGGCCCCAGTGCGTCGTAATACCGGTCGTTCCGATTTCTTGGCCAGCTGTCGGTTATATGCTTTCGCACCTGACCCGTATGCGGCTCAAAGACGACCGCAGGGCGAGAACTGCTTTCAAGCGTTTTGAATTTCTCTGCGTAACGCAATTGCTGTGCGCCGTCCTCGATATCGTTGACGATCGCAAGGTGCGCAATCCAGCCCACATCGTCGGAAAGAAACTGCATGATCGGATACGCATAGCTGCTGTCGAGCACGGCGATCAGATAGCGCTGCAAATCGATATCCGCATAAATATCCAGCATGCGTTCGACATAGCTGTAATAGTATTTCTTTTCGCTCGCGATAAGCCTCCGAACCTTGTTTTGATTTATGTGCAGCGCCCCGGCAACGAGGCGTATAAACCGTTCCGTGGCCGTATCGCCGATCGGCAAATCCGTTTGAATATACGGAATGCCGTGAACTTCCTCAAACGTTTTGGCCGCTTTGACTCCGTAAAATTCCGAGAACACGAGGTTCAACGCCGCGTCGCCGCTGTTTTCGATGTCCTCGACCGTTTCGTTTTCTCCAAAAAATGTATTTGCCTTCAGCCCCAAAGCGAAAAGAATCCTCTTTATTTCGCGCAGATTCCCTTTGTAAAAAACATCCTGCCCCGGGACAATTCCCAGAATATTTACGACGTTCGTTCTTTTTTTGTCCTTGCGTTTTACGAGCGATTTCGCGATTTCGGCCATCACTGTGTCGTATCCGTGATAGCTGTTGCCTGCAAATCCGGGAGTGTTCGCCGCCAGAACGCGCACATCCCCGCCCTGAAAACGTTTTGCCGTTCCGACCGTATCCTCGCCGATCATTTCCACCTGACAGCCCGACAGCACGAAATACAAATCCGCGTCAATGATCTCGATCGATGTTCTGATTTCGTCGAGAAGCTTATCCTCACCGCCGAAAATAATTTCTTTTTCCGCGATATTGGATGTGGATTCCATGTTTCCGCTGCAATATCCGGAGCCGAAATACCCGGCTGCGGAATTGTATACGCCCGAGAGACTCGAACCGCAGCCTCCGGACGCGTGCACGATGGAAACCGAACGCGGCAATGCGTTTATGGCGGCGATCGCGCCGCCCAGCGCACAGGTGAATTTGGGTCTTTCTATGAATGCGTCCATTTGTTTTTTAACCTCCGAATATCTCGCTTCTGCAAAACAGGCCCTGCCGGTGCTCTTCCCGCAGCCTGCCCCCGTCCATGACAAAATGCCGGTTGGCGAAGGAAACGCGCTCCCTCTCGTGCGTGACCATCACGATCGCCGTCCCTTCCCGATGGATTTCGGCAAAGAATTCCAGAATCGAGGCCGCCGTCTTGGGGTCGAGATCTCCCGTCGGCTCGTCCGCGACGAGCAGGGCCGGATCGGCGATCAAGCTGCGGGCGATCGCGACGCGGCGCTGTTCGCCGCCGGAGAGATTCTGCGGCCGCTCGGCGGCGAGCCGGGCTATGCCCATGCGCGCGAGCAGACGTGTCGCTTTCTGCACCGTTTCCGCGCGCGCGCCGCGCGCTTCGCCGTACATGAGGCGGGGCAGGCGCACGTTGTCGAGGACGGAAAAGTTGTTCAGCAGGCTGTAGCCCTGCGGAACGCAGGCGATGCGGCCGTTTCGCAGGCGGGCGCGCTCGCCGTCGGACAGCGCCGCGATGTCCCGGCCCTCGAACAGCACGCGCCCCGCGTCCGGCCTGAGAAGCCCCGTGAGCAGATGCAGTAGCGTGCTCTTGCCGCTGCCGGATTCGCCCGTGACGCAGACGAAATCCTGCTCGCTCATCTCAAACGAAACATCCTCAACCGCGGAGAAAATCCTTTCCCCGCGCCTGTACGTCCTCTTGAGCTCCGAAACCGAAAGCAGCATCACACATCCTCGCGCATTATGAAAGAGGTTTCCGCGCGCCCTATGCGCACGGCCGACGCGAGGGCGGCGATCGGCCCGCCCGCCGCGCACAGGAGGAAACAGCCGATCAGCACCGGCGCGGTGACGCCGGCGGTGGGAAGCAGGTATTCCGACGCGAGCTTGCTTTCGATGAGCGCGTTGAAGGGCAGCGCCGTCACGCAGAAGAGCAGGACCCCCGCGCCCGCGCCCAGGGCGCCGAGCAGGGCGGATTCGGCCAGCAGGATGCCGAGGAGCTTCTTGCGCGTCGCCCCGAGCGCGCGGAGCACGCCGAATTCACGCCTGCGTTCATTCAGGGTGATCGTGTTCACGATCACGAGGACGAAGGCCGAGAGGAACCAAAGCAAGGCCGGCAGTCCCGTCAGAACGCCTATGGTCAGATCGAGGTTTCGCGTCAGATTTCCGATGATGGCCTGCGGCAGAACCACGTTCACGCCGTCCCGCTCCTTTCGGATTTCTTTTGCGAAAGCCTCGTGATCGATGCCCTCCTCGATCTCTGCGGTGACGACCGAGGCCGCGTCCTCGTCCGGCATCGGAATCGCGCCGATGTATGTTTCGTATTCGTCGATCAGCATGCGGGCCGTTTCCTTCCCCGCGAAAACCGATGCGTCGAAGCCCATGCCCGTCTTTTCCAGCTTGCCGACCACGCTGTAGCGCGTGCCGAAGAGCAGCATTTCTTCTCCCGGCGCCAAGTTGATGGCGCTGCCGATCACGATCTCGCCGCGTCCCGGCTCGCTTGAGCCGTTCTCCGCCAGCCAAGGCGCGACCACGAAGTCCGTTTCCGGATCGTAGCCGATGATCTGCACGAGTGCGCCGCAGTGCGCCGAATCGAAGGTGGAGATGTAGACCTGCGGCGAAGCCCGCTTGATGCCCTCCAGCTCGGAAAGCGCGCGCACCGCGTCGCCCGGCAGGTAGAAGGTGCTCGGCTTTCCCTCGAGCAGCGCGCCCTCCAGATTCCGTTCGGCGCCCGTCGGCAGGAACATGACGTCCGCCCCGAGGCGCGCCGCCGTGCTCGCGACGCCGTTTCGCAGGCCCAATCCGAACAGCGTGCCGCCCGCGATCACAAAGGCGGTCACGGCGATGAGCGCGGCGAGGCAGCACAATCGAAAGGGCCTGTGCAGCAGATTGTTTCGCGCTATGGAAAAATTTGACATAAGCGTTCCTCCGCATCCGCCGGGGCCGGCATCACAACCCCGCCGCGCGGCGCTCCCCGGCCGCGCGAAGCAGCGTGCGGACGGACAGCGCGGCGCCGATCAGCGAAAACAGGATGATCAGGGAAGAACTCGCGATCAGCATGGGCAATGTCAGCGTGTGGCAGGCCATGTGCGCATCCCCGCACAAGCCGGTCAGCGCGGTCGGAAAGAGCAGCGCGAACACCGCCGACAGGAT
>JAISNR010000171.1 GCA_031276135.1 Eubacteriales Family XIII. Incertae Sedis bacterium
GCGCTACGGCGTGGACGCGCTGAAATACTTCCTGCTGCGCGAATACAGCTTCGGGCAGGACGGGCTCTACACGAACGAGGTCATGCTGAACCGCATCAACGCGGATCTCGCGAACGACCTCGGCAACCTCGTCAGCCGCACCGTGAGCATGATCGAGAAATACAGGGGCGGACTGACGCCCGCGCCCGTCCCCGCCGCCGGCGCGGCGGAAACCCCGGACGCCGACCTCGCGCGCACGGCGACCGAGGCGGCCGCGAAGGTGGAGCACTGCATGGACCGCTTCCTGTTCAACCGCGCGATGGAGGAAATCTGGAACGTGGTTTCGCGGACGAACAAATACATCGACGAAACCGCCCCGTGGGTGCTCGCGAAGGACGCGGCGAACGCGGATCGCCTCGACACGGTGCTCTACAATCTCGCCGAATCGCTGCGGATCGTTTCCGTGCTGATCCTGCCCTTCATGCACACGACGGCCGAGGAGATCCGGCGGCAGCTCGGCATAGCGGACGAAGCCGCGCTGTGGGAGGACGCCTCCCGCTTCGGCCTGCTCGGCCGGCCCCGGGTCAAGAAGGGCGATCCCCTCTTCCCGCGACTGGACATAAACAAAGAATTGGAAGAATTAGAAACTATAAACAGTGTTTGATGCCGGCTTCATAAATGAAAATGTTCCATACAGAAGAGGAACGGCATAAACTGCGGCAACACCAAAGTTATGGGAAATCAGAGGCGACACATGACCATTCCGGCGTATTCCTTATTGCAAAGACAATATCTTCCCTTGAAGCAAAAGCTTCTGCTCACCAAAAGCAGGATAGAGGAATGGTATCGCGAACATAACGGCGATGTCTATGTCAGCGTGTCCGGAAAAGACTCCACCGTGCTTTTGGATATTGTGCGATCCCTCTATCCCGAAGTTCCTGCGGTCACTGTGGACACAGGGCTTGAACACCCCGAGAACAGCAGATTTTTGAAAAAGGTAAACAATATAATCCGCTTGAAGCCGGAGATGTCATTCAAGGAGGTTATTTCCTCTTTTGGATATCCCGTGATCAGCAAGATGACCGCACGGAAATTGTACACGTTGCAAAATCCGACGAAAAACAATGCGCTCACGACGAATCTTTATCAAACGGGCATGAACAGCAAAGGCGAATACAAATCCGGAAGCAAACTGCCCAATAAATGGAGATATTTGGTTGACAACGCGGACAATATCAAATTCTCGCACAAATGTTGCGACATTATGAAGAAGCATCCGCTCATGCAGTTTGAACGGGAGAACAAGTTGAAAGGTTATGTCGGAACGATGGCGGATGAGGGAATCGAGCGGCGGCGCTCATATCTGATCACGGGATGCAATCCGTATCACGGGAAAGGATACAGCAAGCCTTTGTCCTTTTGGACGAATCAAGACATTCTTCAATACATCCATGAAACGGGAATTCCCATTTCGGCCGCATACGGAAAGGTGATCCAAAACGAAAAGGGTTTGTACGAAACAACGGGCGAAGCCAGAACCGGTTGCATGTTCTGCCTTTTCGGATGCCATTTGGAAAAGGAGCCGAATCGAATACAGCGTTTGGAACAAACGTACCCTTCGCTGTATGCGTACTGTATAAGGGATGACGAAGAAGACCGTCCCGGACCGGGGTTGGGCAAAGTAATGGACTTGATAGGCGTTCCGTACACATGCAAAGAAATGCGGCGTCGGGAGGAGGGCCGGTTGTGACAAAACAGATACGTGCCAATGCAAATCCGTCGAAGGAGTTTTTCATCCACATGATCACAAGGGACGTCAAGCTGAAAGAGGCGATCGTCGAACTCGTTGGCAATTCTATTGATGGTGCGCAGCGGATGAGCGGCGGCAATGCCGATTATTCCAAATTGTTCATCGAACTAACGATGAACGAAGACGAATTTGTGATCAGGGACAACTGCGGCGGCATCGATTTGGCGCGTGCGCGCGAGGTGCTGTTTCGTTTCGGCCGGCCGCGTTCCATCCCGACGGAACAGCTTGAAACCACGAGCGTTTTTGGAATAGGAATGAAGCGCACCATCCTGAAAATAGGGACCTTTGCCGAGATCGTTTCAACGGCAAAGGATTCTTCCTTTACGGTAAAATGGGATGTGAACGAGTGGGCGGAAGATGACAATCCCGATTGGGATATTCCCCTTGATGTCGAAGAGAGGCCGTTCGATCAAAAGGATTGGGGCACCGAGATCACGATCAGGAATATATTTGACGGCGTGAAAGTGGATTTCATCTCATCTCCGTTCATTGCCGAACTCAGGAATCACATTGCGCGAAGGGTGTCGTTGGAGATACAGAAGGGCTTAACAATCAAAATAAACGGGGATTTGTTGAAACCGTTGCTGATCAACGTCTTGAACGGAGAAATCGAACCGATCAAACAGACGCATGAATACAAATGCGGAGATGAAGGCGTTGTGCTCATAACGATAATGGTGGGCATTTCCAACGAGAGAAACCCTCGCGAAGCGGGATGGTACATCTACTGCAACGATAGGCTCATCCTGTCTGCGGACAAGTCATCGCTGACAACCTGGAGCGACGATCAAGCCGAAAATGTGACAGTTCGTTATCACAACAATTATGCTTCGTTCAGGGGATTCGCGTATTTCAATTCAAAAAACCCTTCGCTCTTGCCGTGGAACACCACCAAGACGAGTTTGGATACGTCTTCAAAGGTTTATATCTTCGCCAAAGAGAAAATGATCTCTGCGGCAAGGAAAATACTCAACGCCTTGACTGCGGTCTTTGCGCACGGAAGCGATGCGAACGAAAAGGAAGACGAGCAATACGATCATCAAAAAAGAAATCCGTTCTCGGGTTACGAAACCATTCAGGTCACTCCGGAATCGGCGCGTGAAAAGGTGCGGGTAAACGCCGATGTGGATGAAAAAAAGATACTGGAGATACGGGAGAGCGATCCGTATCAGACCATCAGTTATCGAAAAAGAAAAAGCGTAATCGGAAAGGTAAAGGAATACGCGGATAAAAGGAGCAACAGGGAAATCGGCGAATTGACATTTGATTACTATTTGGATATGGAGGGTATCGAATAGATGTTGAACAGCGGTTCCAAGATCAATTACGGGATTCGCTCGGCGAAATCGGCGGAAAGGAAAATGATGTGCGATCTGTTGCATCTGCTTCATTCCGCCGTTCCCGCGTATCATCCGACGCAGTATGTCGGGATGGGATCGAAATATTTTGCGGATTTTTTGCTGTTTCACAACGAATTCGGATTTGAAAAGATGATCAGCATAGAGGGTGACGAAGCGAATATCTCTCGATACGAATACAATAAACCGCTTGGATGCATCGAAATCAAAAATGGATTGGCCGGAACGGTGCTCCCGACGATCGATTGGGGGAGTCACCCACAAAGTGTCGTTTGGCTCGATTATGACGGTTCCTTGGAAAGGTATATGCCGGATGATGTAGCTTGGCTGATCGGAAATATCGGCATCGGCTCTGTATTTTTCGTGAGCCTGAATGCGTCTGTGAGCGATACTGCCAAAAGCAAGCCGCGAATAATAGACGGCGAAGAAGTGATCGTTTTGGAAACATCAAAGAAAAAGGAATGGTTGAAGGAGCGAATCGGCGACTATTGTCCGACGGATATCGATGAAAAAGCGCTGACGGGAAAGAACATCCACCGCACATTCAAGAAAATTTTCGACCGCATGATCGATGAGCAAATCAAGAAGCGAAACCTCCTATCGAATTCGCAAAAATGCGTATACCGCCAATTGACGTTCATTCGATACAGAGATGGGGCGGAAATGCTCACCTTTGGGGGAATTCTCGCCGATGAAGCCATGAACAACAAACTGATCGGTCAAAAATTATCAGACAAGCGAATATTTATTTTAGAGGATCGCGATGCGGAACCGTGTGCGATTGAAATTCCCAAATTGACCTATAAAGAGGTGCAGGAATTGCTGAAAAGAATGCCGCTTGCCGATGCCGAAAAAGAATTGCCGACCCTTGCGGGGATAAGCGAGAAAGAAATTGAAAGCTTTTCAAAAATATATCGCTACTACCCGCATTTTGTGCAGGCGATGATCTCAAACTGATTCATTTTTAGAGAGGGCAAAATGTATTTCGATTCGCACGCGCACATAAACAACGAGAGCTACACGGAGGCGCAGCGCGCGGCGCTGATCGCCGCGATCGAGGCTTCGGACGTGTCCCATGTCGTCGATGTCGGCTTTGATCTGGGCAGTTCCGTCATGGCCGTCGCGCATGCGCGGCGCTACCCTTGGTGCTGCGCCGCCGTGGGCTTTCACCCGCACAACGCGAAGGATATGGACGAGGATTCCATCCGCATGATCCGCAATCTGGCGCGGAAGGAGAAGGTCGTGGCCATCGGTGAGATCGGCCTCGATTACTACCGCGACATCTCGCCGCGCGAAGAGCAGCAACGACGGTTCCGCGAGCAGATCGCGCTGGCCCTCGAGCTCGGCAAGCCCATCATCATCCACGACCGCGACGCGAACGACGACGTGCTCCGGATACTCAAGGAGGAGGGCGTGTTTCGGCGCGCGCCGGCGGGCCTTTTGCTGCACTGCTTCTCGGGCAGCCGCGATTTGGCCCTGCAATACGTGAAGCTCGGTGCGATGATCTCGATCGCCGGTCCCGTCACGTACAAGAACGCGCGCAAGGCCGCAGAGGTCGCGGAGGCCGTTCCGCTCGACCGTCTGCTCATAGAAACGGACGCGCCCTATCTGACGCCGGAACCCTTTCGCGGCAAGCCCAATTCCTCGCCGCTCATCGCGTACACGGCGGCCCGGATCGCGGAGATTCGCGGGATGCCTGCGGAGGCGCTCGCGCGCGCCACGCTGGAAAACGCCGTGAAATTCTTCAGAATCGGCTGAGGCGCCATGGAACACGGGGTGCGCGCCGCAGTGAAAAAGGCGATCGCGGATCACGCGCTGATCGAAGGGGGCATGCGGGTCGTCGCCGGCCTTTCGGGAGGGCCGGATTCCGTCTGCCTTTTTCACGTGCTGGCCTCGCTTCGCGAGGAGCTTGGCTTCGATCTCGCGGCCGTGCATGTGAACCACGGTCTGCGGCCCGGGGCGGCGGAGTGCGATGCGCGCTTCGCCGAGGCGTTTTGCCGCGCGCTTGGCGCGCCCTTCTTCGGCTTCGAGCGCGATGTGCGCGCCCTTGCGCGCGCGCGCGGCATCGGCGAGGAGGAGGCCGGGCGCGCGGTGCGCTACGAGGCTTTCCGCGAGGCGGCCGCGCGCACGGCCGCCGAGAACGCCCTGCCGCCCGCGCGCGTCCGGATCGCGGTCGCCCACAACAAAAACGATCAGGCCGAAACCGTGCTGATGCGCATCCTGCGCGGCACGGGTCCGGACGGGCTCGCGGCCATGCCGCACCTGCGGGAGGACGAAGGCGGCTTCGCCGTGATCCGGCCCCTGCTGGACGT
>JAISNR010000010.1 GCA_031276135.1 Eubacteriales Family XIII. Incertae Sedis bacterium
CCATCTGCGCAAGCGGAACCGCGTTGTCGAAAAGCCCTTCGTACTTGAAAAGGCGCAGATCCGCGTTGACCGCGGACACGAATGCGTCGAACGCGTCCGAGGACAGGACGAATCGCAAATTGGCGAATTCGAGCGAGATGTCCGTGATCTTTCCGATCTCGGGATTGGAAAGGCTGTTCTGCGCGCGGAATTCCTCCGACTCCACGACGGCGCGCAGGGATTCGTCCTCGGCGCAGAAATCAAAGGGAAGCCGCCACGACCGGCTCATGGGGGCGCCGCTCGACAGCGCGTAGCGCAAATTCACGTAGAGGACATCGTTGCGGTCGACGCTGTTGAGGGGCGATGTCCGGAGCGCGTTCCTGTTTTCCGCGATTCGGCCGTGAAAGGCCGTGATCGCCTCGACGTTCGCCGCTTCGCGGAAGGTGTACAGGCCGACTTCCCCCGGGCGAAGGATCGCGTCGTAGTTCATGGACGGCACGCGCAGATTGACGGACGCGACGCCCGCAGCGGCCGGAACGCGCCGCTCGTAGCCGTACAAATCGAAGCGCAAGCCCGCGAACAGGAGCAGCGCGACGAGGGCGAAGGCGCCGAATTGCAGCGCCGTGTCGCGGTTCCACACGCGCGGCGTCTTTTTCACGATCATGCGCGCGACCGCGAAGCATATGGCGGCGCCGACGGCCATGCCCACGTAGAAATACGGGCTTTCCTCGTTGCCGTAGAAGCGGCCCCCGCCGCTTTCCCTATAAAATATTTCCATATAGAACGCCATGGCGGTCATCCCCGAGAGCGCCGCGAAGAAGCAGAACACGAGCTCCATGAAGGGGAACACGAGGGAATCGCCGGCCTTTTCGAGCGGCCTTCGCGCGTAGAGGACGTTCGCAAACGCGTACAGGGCGATGCCGGCGGCGATGTAGACGACGACGGCAAGGGCGCGGGGGTCGCCGCCCGTGTACGGAAGGAAGATCGCCGGGGACAGCGACGCGATGGAGCGCACCAGCGTATCGCTTGCCTCGAAGCCGAACAGGAAGGCGTCGCAGTAGAGGAAGCCGAGCAGGGCGACGGCGGGCAGGATGCCGTTCAAGAGGCCGCAGACGATCAGGTGCATGGGCGTGTTGCCCGCGACCATGCCGGCCAGAACGCACACGGCATAGACGAAGAAGGTCGAAAGCAGCATCAGCGCGAAGCGCGACAGGATGAACGCCGCCGAGGCGTATTGCGCCCAGTCCACCTGCGCTTCGGGCAAGAACGCGTCCAAGCCGGGTTTTTTCATGAGGACGCAAAACAGGCAGACGGCGATGAGCGGCAGCCACACCATCAAAAGCCCCGAAACGAAATTGCCGTTGAACAGCTTGGGCCGCGTGAAGGGCATGGCGTGCATGGCGGCGACGGCGCCGGGCGCGTACAGGTAGCGCTGCAGCACGATCGCCGCGATCAGCGGAAACAGGCAGTTCAGAATGACAAAGCCCGGATTGTGAAAATCGAGCAGCGAGCGCATCGTGTAATACCAGGAGCCATCCCCGCTCATGAGCAGCGGAAAGACGCCCGAGAAGAAATACCCGATGAAGCCGAACGCGGGTATGGCCCAGAATCGCCGCAGATTTTCGCGGATCAGCGCCGGGGAAACGCTAAAGAAGGATGTTGTCGATCGCACTTTTGCCACCTCCGATCTCGTAGATGAAGATCTCCTCCAGCGTGAGCGGCAGGAGATCGAAAATCAAGGGGGATTGCCGCCGTATGACCGCTTCCACGGCGTCCTTGGGATTGCGGACGATCAGGAGATCCACCGCGCCGCGCGATTCCGCGTGCAGCACGTTCAAGCCTTCGTACAGGTTCTCCCTCGGGGCGTCCGCCGCAAACGCGACCTGCACCTTGTGGATGTCGGACTTCAGCTCGTCCAGGTCCCGCTCGATCAGCATGCTCCCCTTCGACAGGATGCCGATCGCGTCGCAGACGCCCTCCATCTCGCGCAGGTTGTGCGAGGAAACGAGCACGGTCATCCCGCGATCCGCCACCCCGCCCACGATGTGCCGCCACACGAGCTTTCGCACGAGAGGGTCGAGGCCGTCTATGGGCTCGTCGAGAATCAGATAATCCGGCCCGGCGGACAGCGTGAGGACGAAGGCCGCCTGCTTCTGCATGCCCTTGGAGAATTTTGACAATCTGCGCTTCTCGTCGAGTTCGAAATCGGCGAGCGTGCGGCGATAGACGTCCCAGTTCCAATGCGGGTAGATGCGGCTGTGGAAGCGCGCGGAATCCCGCAGGTTGTACATGTTGAAGAAATAGAGATCGTCGGGGATGAAACCGATGCATTCCTTGATTTTCAGATTCTCGTACACGTCAACATCCTCGATCCGCACCGTGCCCGCGTCGGCGCGCAGGATGCCCGTGATGTGCTTCAGCGCTGTGGTTTTCCCGGAACCGTTGGTTCCCACGAGGCCGTAGATCGAGCCCTTCTTCACGCGCAGGTTCAGCGAGGAAAGCGCCTGCACTTTGTCGAAGCGCTTGTCCAGATTGATCACTTCTATCATGGTTTTTCGATGCCTCCTTCAATCAGCTCGGCGACGGCCGCCTTGATCTCGCCGGCG
>JAISNR010000015.1 GCA_031276135.1 Eubacteriales Family XIII. Incertae Sedis bacterium
CGTGAACAGCGGCTCCCTGTATTAGACGGCGCGATGGAAAAGAAGGACGGAGAAAAGAAACAGATACCGCTGCGGCTGTCCGGCCGGCTCTACGCGGAGATCGCCGCCTGGGCGGAGGATGAGTTTCGCTCCGTGAACGGACAGATCGAGTATCTGCTGACGGAATGCGTGAAGCGGCGGAAGAAGGGCAGGTCCGCCGCCGGGGGCGCGCCGGATGAACAAGCGGAGGACAAATGAGCGGAACGCATCGAATCCAATGACCCGCAGTGAAGGTCCGCCTCGTCCGTTCTCATCGCTCAATCAAAAACACTCAAACCCCGAGCATTGCGCTCCACTGCAGCGACTCTACGTAGGAATGCATCAAATCCCCCTCGTCGAGACCGAAGCGCTTCGCGCGCTCCACGGCGGTGTCGAACTCACCGCGCTCGTATTCTTCAATGATGCGCAGCATTTCGTAAAAATCGCCCGACTGTTCGAGCAGGGGCTTCGTCACCGCATCGTCCAGATTCATCTGCGCGAGGATCTCGTCCATGGGGCTGTCCATCATCACATCCATCAGCGAGAACATGCCCATCAGATAGAGATCCTCGGAATCCGCGGCCTTTCCCACCTTGGGCGCAAGGAGTTCCAAAAAGCGCGCCCTGACGAGGGACATGCGCGTGATTTCAATGGTCTTGTCGGGATTGACCTCCATCAGGCACATGAGCCCCACCCATTTTTTCACCTCGATCGAGCCGAGGATGACGAGCGCCTGCTGTATGTTGCCCACCACGGCGCTGAACGCGAAATAGGCGGAGTTGACGAGCTTGAGCAATCTGAACGAGAGCGCCACATCTTGCCGGATGACATCCGCCAGCTCCTGAAACTCGAAGTTCGGCTTCATGGAGATCTGCATGAGGCGCAGACGGTTGATCGCCATCGGATTGATGCTGCGCCCCGCCACGATGACGGGCTTGCTGAAGAAATATCCTTGAAAATAGTGGAATCCCATGCGCACCGCGATGTCGTACATCTCGTTGCTTTCTATCTTTTCGGCGAGCAACTGCAAGGGCCGGGAAGGATCCCGCTTCTTTTCCCGCAGATACTTTATGAAATTTACAATATCTTCCAATGATGTCGTTATGAAATCGACCTTTATGATGTCGGCGTAGTCCAAAAACACGAGATTCTCATCGCATATGATGAAGTCGTCGAGCGCGATCTTAAAGCCCGCGCGCTTGAGCTTCGTACACGCCTGCAACACCTCCGGCGTGGGTTTGATGTTTTCGAGGACTTCGACCACGAGGTATTGCGGCGGAAGCAAGGCCGGTATGTTGTCAAGGAGCAGTTTCTCGGTAAAGTTCACAAAAGCCTTCCGGCCGTTTGTGAGCTTTTCGAGTCCAATCTCCACGAAACCGTTGATGATGGTTCTCGTCGAAGCCTGATCCGCGTCCACGTTTTCGTCGTAGGCGTTTTTCACCCGGTCCTTGCGATACAGGAGCTCATACGCGTATACCTCGTTCTGTTTGTCAAATATCGGCTGTCTGGCCACAAAGGATTCCATCTTTTTACTCAACACCCCGCTTATGCTATATATGCGCACTGTACAATGATCGTTTCGCGCAACTGCTTACATTCTACACTATGGCACGCAAAAAATCAAAGCAATCCTTTTCTTTTCAACATTTTTTTCTTGACCCTTTCTTAGCGGTTTTTTTGCGGTATCCCCCCGCTCCTTTGCATCATCTTAGCGAATTTTCCCCTATACTGTATGCATACGGGCGCGCCGGACGCGCCCTCCCCCTTTCGTATTTTTCCCGTTGTCCCGCAACTTGCAAAGGAGTCAAAAAATGAACGCTGAAGAACTGTTGAAAGGCACGCTTGCCCCGGATGAAACCCTGCAATGGTCCGCGACGCCGAAGCCTTATTCCATCCTGAACGGCGAAAACAAGAAATCGACGACGCGCTTTTGGATCATCGCCGTCGCGCTCCTGTTGCTTCTGAACATCGCCTACATCGCGTTCTGCATCGCGGACGATGCCGTGGAATTCATGGCGGGCGCCCTCGTCGTCACCGTGGGGGTTCCCCTGTTCCTGTTTATAAACCCCCTGCGGGATGAGATGCACATCGCGAAGCAGCTTTTGGCGATCACGAACAAGCGGGTAATCATCTTTCACAAGTCGAACAAGGAGCTGTCCCTACCGATCGAGGAGGTGGACGAGGTGCGCGTCGAATCCTCTGCGGACGCGGAATGCAGCCATGTCAGGATCGGTTCCGCCTCCGTCGCCGCGCCGGCGGGGAAACTCCGCAGCATCGCCATCTTGGGCAAGCGCGACAACGACGACAAATGCGTCGGCCTTGTGTTCTACCACTTGGACGCGCGCGAAGGCAAGATCGCTTACGACATGCTGCGCGCGCGGGCAGAAACTGCGGCCCAAAACGGCGCGTAGCGCGCGACGCAGGACATCGGACAAATTTCGAAAACAGGTTGACAGGCCGGCCGGGTATGGTGTAGTATAAAGACAGCAGCAAAGAAGAAGTGCTTCGCTTCTCACCTTGCCGGTCCCGGCCGGCGGGTTTATAAATCGCAGCGGGCATTCGCGTTTTGCGCGGATGCGCGGTTCTGCCGGTTTTGAGAAAGCGGATGCGTCCGCTTTTTTCTTTTATCTGTTCGCGGGAGGCTTTCCGCGAAGCGATTCCGGGGCGGCATTGCATGAATAAACATAGGAGGTGCGAACATTAGCAGGGACAATCAGATCAACGAAGAGATTCGTGAGAAGGAAGTGCGGGTGGTGGACAGCGACGGCGCGCAGCTCGGCATCATGAGCTTGCAGGCGGCGCTCGATCTGGCGAACGAGAGGAAGCTGGATCTGGTGAACATCGCGCCGAAAGCGCAGCCGCCGGTTTGCAAGATCTTGGATTACGGAAAATACAGGTACGAGATGCAGAAGCGCGAGAAGGACGCGCGCAAGAAGCAGAAGATGATCCAGATCAAGGAAATTCGCCTCAGCACCTTTATCGAAGAGCACGACCTGAGCGTGAAGGCGAGCAATGCCGCCAAATTCCTAAGGGAAGGCGACAAGGTCAAGGTCAGCCTGCGTTTCAGGGGCCGGGAGAAGGATTACTCTTCCAAGGGGCTCGACGTTATGAGGCGATTCGCCGAGCATACGAACGAAGCCGGCGTTGTCGAGAGAAAACCCGAATTTGAAGGCCGGAGTCTCATCATGATCATGGCGCCCAAGAACGACAAGCAATAGAATGCAGCTTAGGGGAGGTTGAATATGCGTAACAAGATGAAGTCCCACAGAGGAGCGATGAAGCGATTCAAACTGACGGGGACGGGAAAGGTCAAACGGTACAAAGCGTATAAGAGCCATATTCTCACGAAGAAGAGCGCGAAGAGGAAGATGGGTCTGCGCCAATCGACTTACCTGACCGGCGCGGACATCAAGCGGATCAAATCGGTGCTCAGCAAATGAAAGGGGTGAGTTAGATGGCAAGAGTAAAAAAGGGAGTCAACGCACACAAGAGGCACAAGAAGATCCTGAAGCTGGCAAAGGGCTTCTACGGTGCGCGCAGCAGGGTGTTCCGCGCGGCGAACCCGGCGGTCATGCGCGCGCTCGCCTCGGCATATATCGGCAGAAAGCACAGAAAGCGCGACTTCAGGCGGCTTTGGATCACGCGGATCAACGCCGGCGCGCGGCTGAACGGCCTCTCCTACAGCAAGCTGATGAACGGGCTCAGGATATCGGGTATAGAGATCAACAGGAAGATGCTCTCGGAGATGGCGATCGCGGACGCGCAGGGCTTCGCGCAGCTTTGCGAAACCGCGAAAGAGGCTTCCGGCAAATAGGGGCGCCGTCCGATGTGAGAAAAGCCCCCGCGCGAGCGCTCGCGCGGGGGCTTTTGCAGGAAAGGAACGAGAGAAATGAGATGTCCGTTCTGTGAGAACAACGACACGAGGGTTATCGATTCCCGCCCCACCGAGGACGGCCGCGCGATCCGGCGGCGGCGCGAATGCGACTGCGGCAAACGCTTCACCACCTATGAGAAGGTCGAAGAGATCCCGATGATCGTCGTGAAGAAGGACGGCAGCAGGCAGGCTTTCGACCGCAACAAGATCATGAACGGCATTCTCAAGGCCTGCGAGAAGCGGCCGGTGCCCATGGCCGTCATCGAAAAGATCGTCGCGGAGATCGAGCGCGGCCTGAACAACATGATGGAAAAGGAGATGTCGAGCGCGATCATCGGCGAGCTCGTGATGGAGCAGCTCAAGGAGATCGACGAGGTGGCCTATGTGCGCTTCGCTTCGGTCTACAGGCAGTTTACGGATGTGAACACCTTCATCTCCGAGATCGAAAACCTGCTCAAGACGAGCGGAAAGCCGGAACGGGCGCCGTCGCCCGCCGCGAGGCCGGAGAAATGAGCGCGCGAAAGGACACCGTTTACCGCGTGGCCATAGACGGCCCCGCCGGCGCGGGCAAGAGCACGGTGGCCAAGGCGGTGGCGGCGCGGCTCTCCATCGAATACATCGACACGGGCGCCATGTACAGGGCCGTCGGGCTCAAGATGCTCGCCGCGGGCGTCGGAACGGGCCCGGCGGACGCGGCGCGGCGCGCGCGTCTGCTTTCGGAAACGGAGATCGACTTCGCGGACGGGCGCATATACTTGGACGGGCGGGACGTGAGCGGCGACATACGCACGGACGGGATCTCGCGGATGGCGTCGGAATGCTCCGCTCTGCCCGAGGTTCGGGAGAAGCTGGTGGCCCTGCAGCGGGCCATGGGCGCGCGCAAGAGCGTGCTCATGGACGGCCGCGACATCGGCAGCAACGTGTTTCCGGGCGCGGAATTCAAATTCTTTCTGACGGCCTCGCCCCGGGAGCGCGCGCGCAGGCGCTTTCTCGAACTGCGGGAAAAGGACGGGAACGTCCGCTTCGAACGCGTACTCGCGGACATAGAGCGGCGGGATTACGACGATTCGCACCGCGCCCTGAATCCCCTCGCGCGGGCGGACGGCGCGCACGAGATCGATTCCACGGATATGAGCGCGGACGAGGTGACGGAGCTGGTGTTGGGGATGATCCTCGAAGCGCGCGCCGCAGACTGACCCGCGCGGTTGATTGAATCTTTGCGGATGAAAGGAAAGAACATGGCGATTTTGAAACCCTTCCGGGCCTTGCGGCCGAAGGACGCGCTGGCGGAAAGCGTGCTGGCGGCGCCCTACGACGTGATGAACAGGGCGGAGGCAAAGGCGATGGCGGGAGAGCGCGCGCACAGCTTTCTGCGCGTGACGCGCGCCGAGATCGAGCTGCCGGAGGATGTGGACGCCTATGACGCGCGCGTGTACGAGAAGGCGCGGGAAAACCTGCGGGGCTTCGTGCGGGACGGCGTGTTCCTTCGCGACGAAAAGCCCAATTTCTATATCTACAGGCAGACGATGGATGGAAGAACGCAGACCGGCGTGGTCGGCTGCGCCTCGATCGACGCGTATGCGTCGGGCGGCATAAAGCGCCACGAGCTCACGCGCGTCGATAAGGAGGAGGACCGCATCCGGCATTTCGACGCCTGCGACGCGAACACGGAGCCCGTATTCCTCACCTACCGCGCGGATGCGCGCATCGACGGATGGACGGACGATTGGACGCGCGCGCATCCGCCCGCCTATGATTTCGTGAGCGCGGACGGCGTGGGGCACGCGCTCTGGCCCGTGGACGACGGGGACGCCGTTGCGGATCTCGTCCGCGCGTTCGCCGGCGTGGCGTCCCTGTACATCGCCGACGGACACCACCGTTCCGCTTCGGCCTACAGGGTCGGCCTGCGGCGCCGCGACGCGCATCCCGGCTTCGACGGGACGGAGGCATTCAATTTCTTCATGGCCGTCGCCTTTCCCGACCGGGATCTGCGCATATTCGATTACAATCGCGTCGTGAAGGACCTGGCCGGCCTGTCCGCGGACGGTTTCCTCGCGGAGGTCGAAAAGCGCTTCGCGATCGAGCGGCGCGGCGCGTCGGCCTGTGCGCCCCGGGAGAAGCACTGCTTCGGCATGTTCCTCGCGGGCGCTTGGTACGCGCTGCGCGCGCGGGAGGGCATCGTTCCCGCAGGGAATGTGATCGGCGCCCTCGATGTTTCGATCCTGCAGGACAGCCTGCTTCGCCCGGTGCTCGGCGTGGAGGAACCGCGAACGGACAAGCGCATCGACTTCGTCGGCGGCATCCGCGGGCTCGCGGAGCTCGAACGCCGCGTGCATACGGACATGGCCGTCGCCTTCTCCCTCTGCCCCGTATCGGTCGGAGAGCTGCTCGCGGTCGCCGACGGCGGCCTGATCATGCCGCCCAAGTCCACGTGGTTCGAACCGAAGCTCGGCAGCGGGCTGTTCGTTCATACGCTGTCCTGATGCTGATTCGCAAAGAATACAATGACAAAGAGCGAATCGGCAGATACTGCTTTCAATTGCCCGCTCCATGAATCGGAGCGGAATCTTAAATGAAAAGCAGTATGAAAACGCGCGGCGGTCGCTCCCGGCGATTTCAATAAAACGCGGGGCGGCGCTGTTTGCCGATCGGCAGCTGCGCGCGTATCTCTTCGAGGTAGTCGAGATCGATGTCGCCGTAGACGATGGATTCGTTCGCGTCGGTCTTTCCGCAGAAATCGCCCCAGGGCGTCACGATGCAGGAGTGCCCGTAGGCGTGGTAGGGCGCGTTCGCATCGCGCGCCGGCGAGCAGGCCGCGAAGTAGATCTGGTTGTCCAGGGCGCGCGCGCGCATGAGCAGTTCCCAGTGCGCGGCGCCCGTCGGCACCGTGAAAGCGGCGGGCAGGACGATGAGCCGCGCGCCGTCCGCCGCCATGGCCGCGAAGAGCTCCGGGAAGCGCGCGTCGTAGCATATGGCGATGCCGATCCTGCAAAATTCGGTGTCCGCGACCGTCCTTCGGTCGCCCGGCGAGAGGGTTTCGGATTCCATGAAGCGGACGCCGCCCTTGATGTCTATGTCGAAGAGGTGAAGCTTTCGATATTTGCCGATTCGATCGCCCTGCGGTGAGAATACATAGCAGGTATTGTATATATTATCGCCGTCGATCTCGGGTATGGAGCCGCCGATCAGCCAAACGCCGTTCTCCTTCGCGAGCGCCGACATCAGCCGCACGCTCTCGCCGCTCTCGTCCTCGGCGAAGGCGCGAAAATATTTGTTTGAATAAGGACAATTCCATATCTCCGGCAGGGCGATCACGCGCGCGCCGTTCCCGGCGGCCTCGCGTATGTACGCTTTGGCGGAGGCGTGTGCCGCCGCCTTTTCGGTATGGCCCTTCATCTGACAGAGCGCCAATTTGAATTTCATTCCGTTTCTCCCATTGTGTTGCGGTGCAAAGACGGACCGGCGAGCGAAGCGACACAAAAAATTTTCACGCGGTCAGCGTCGAAAGCGGCACGACATTCACGCCGTCCGGTCTGCGGTGCGCGAACCCGTTGCCGGTGACGACGGTCAGCGCGGCGGGCGCTTTTGTCTTTTCCGTATCGATCTTGGCGGCGAATTTCAAGAGGTTTCTTGCCGCGACGTCAGCCGCGCCTATTCCGAGTTTGATTTCAAACGCGCCCCAGGTTCCGTCCGCGTACTCCGCGACGGCATCGATCTCCATTCCCCGCGAATCGCGATAATGGAACAGCTTGCCGCCCTCGACGTCCGCATAGATTCTCAAATCCCGTATGGCAAGGGATTCAAACAACAAGCCGAAACGGTTCAGATCCGATGTCAGCTTATCGACGGAGAGACCCAATGCCCCGACCGCCAGCGACGGATCGCAGAAATGACGCTTTGGGGATTTGCGGAGCATGTCCGACGAGCGGATGTGAACATTCCATGCGGGCAAGTTTTCCACCGTCATCAGGCGTTCCAGCGCGGCGAGATAGATCGCGACCGTTTCATCGTCCAAGCCGCCGTCGCCGCCGACATCCTTCGCAAGCGCGGCGATCGTTGCCTCCGTGGATACGTTTCGCGCCAGCGATTGGAGCAAGCGCATCACCTTGTGCGGATCGCGGCGTTTGTTCGACACCCTGCTCAAATCCACATCGGCGATCAGCGAAATATAATCGCTTGTGAAACGCAAGCCGTTTGCGGCGCTCTCGCCGATCAGCCCGGGCCAGCCGCCGAGCATGATTTTCTCGGCAAGCTCGCCGATGTCAAAGGCCGCGGACTCGGACACAGGGGGCTCGCCCCGCATCAGGTCGGCAAGACGCACCTCCCCGGTTGACCATCCCTTTTCATAAAAGGACATGGGGCGCATCTTGATGATCGAAAATCTTCCCGCGCCGGAATGCCGTTTCGCCCTGTCGTCCGGCGTGGCGGAACCCGTAAGGATAAACTGGCCCTTTCGCTTGCGTTCATCCACCTCGCGCCGCACGTAATTCCAAATTTGCGGATACGCCTGCCACTCGTCAAGCAGGAGCGGGACGGCGCCGAAGAGCACGCTTTTGGGATCGATCTCCATCTTGATGCGCAACTGCTCGTCAGCGTCGAATCTCACGATGCCGGCCGCGATCTGCTTTGCCGTTTCTGTTTTGCCGCAGCTTTTGGTTCCCTCTATGAGAACCGCACCGGAGCTCCGCAAGCGCTCGGCAAGCGCCTTGTCGGCGAATCTTTTTTGATATTTCAAAGCCCTGCAACTCCCTTTTTATAAGCATAGCATATCAGCCGCTGAATTGCAAACATTTTGTTCGCGAATTTGAAAGCATTTTATACGCTAATTTATAAATATTTTATCCGCTAATTTGTAAATAATTTATCCGACAAAAAGAGCGCAATCACATTCTTCCGGACAAATCAACGGCGGCGGTATATAATGAGAGCATGAAGGAACGCTTGCACGACGCACATCGCCGCGAATTTCTGCCGATAACGCGGCGCGACATGGAGGAACGGGGTTGGGAGCGCGCGGATTTCGTGCTCGTCACGGGGGACGCCTACGCGGACCACCCCTCCTTCGGCGCGGCCATCATCGCGCGGGTCTTGGAGGCCGGCGGCTATAAGGTGGCGGTGCTCGCACAGCCCGCCTGGACGGGCCCCGAGGACTTTCGCCGCTTCGGGAAGCCCCGCCTCGCGTTTCTGATCACGAGCGGCTGCGTCGATTCGATGGTCAACAATTACACGGCGATGAAGCGCAAGAGGCGGCGGGACGTCTACAGCCCCGGCGGTGCGGCGGGTCTGCGTCCCGACAGGGCGCTGATCGCCTATACGGGCAGGGCGAAGCAGGCCTACGGGGACGTGCCCGTGATTCTGGGCGGACTCGAGGCCGGGTTGCGGCGGCTCGGGCATTACGATTACTGGGACGACCGCGTGCGGCGCTCCGTGCTTCTGGACGCAAAGGCGGATTTGCTGATCTGCGGAATGGGCGAGCGGACCGTCCTCGCGGTCGCCGAGGCGTTGAACGACGGCTTTGCCGCGCGCGACATCACGTGGATTCCGGGCGTCGTGTTCCGCGCGCGCAGCTGCCCGGCGGACGCGATTGTCCTGCCCGATTTCGACCGGCTGGCCGACAAGAAAACCTATGCCGAAAGCTTCCGTATGCAATACGGGTACGCGGAGAACCCCGGCGGGCGCGCGCTGGCGGAGCGCTGCGGGGACGCGCTCTGGGTGGTGCAGAATCCGCCGCAGGCGCCGCTGACCCGGGAGGAGCTGGACCGCGTCTGCGAGCTGCCCTACGCGGGCGACGCGCATCCCGTCTACGCCGCGTCGGGCGGCATTCCCGCCATGGAGGAGGTTCGCTTCAGCCTGACGGCCGCGCGGGGCTGCTTCGGCGGCTGCGCCTTTTGCGCGCTGACCGTCCACCAGGGCCGGTACGTGACGGGCCGCAGCGAGGCTTCGCTCGTGCGCGAAGCGCGGAAGCTGACGAAACGGAGCGATTTCAAGGGCTACATCCACGACGTGGGCGGGCCGACGGCCAACTTCCGGCGGCGGGCCTGCCGCCTGCAGGAGGAAGGCGCCGCGTGCGGGCGGCGGGCCTGCCTCTTCCCCGCGCCCTGTCCGATGCTCGAAGTGGATCATACGGAATACCTCTCGATCCTGCGCGCGCTTCGCGCCTTGCCCGGCGTGAAGAAGGTATTCGTCCGCTCCGGTCTGCGCTACGATTACCTGATGGCGGACCCGAACCGGGGCGAATTTCTCAGGGAGCTCTGCGCGTTTCACGTCAGCGGCATGCTCAAGGTGGCGCCCGAGCATGTTTCCCCGCGCGTGCTCGCGCGCATGCGAAAGCCCGCAGCGGAGGTATACGAACGCTTCGCGGCTGAATTCGCCGCAGTCAACAAGGCTCTGGGCAAGGAGCAGTACCTGTTGCCCTATTTCATTTCGGCCCACCCCGGCAGTTCTGCGGAGGACGCGGTGGAGCTCGCGCTCTATCTGCGGCGGCGCGGCTTCGTGCCGGATCAGATACAGGATTTCTGCCCGACGCCGGGCACGCCCGCCGCCTGCATGTATTACACGGGGCTGGACCCCTTCACGGGCGAGGCCGTGTACGTCGCGAAGAGCCCGGAGGAAAGGCGCATGCAGCGCGCGCTGCTGCACGCGAACAAACCGGAAAACCGAACGCTCGCAAAGGCGGCGCTCGCGAAGGCCGGCCGCGCGGAGGACGCCGCGCTTCTGTTTGGAAGGAGGAAGCGATGAAGGAATGCATTCCCAATCTGCGGGATATCCTCGAAACGGGACGCAAAACGTGGGAAAATGCCGCGCCCGCAGAGCTCCGCACCGCAGAAATCTGCGGCGCGGCGCGCAGTTGCCTCCCCGAAAACCGCTTGCTGCGCGCGGACAATCTCGGCGTCATGAAATCCTGCGCGCTGAACGGACAATCCGGCGCCTTTGACCTCATCTACGCCGATCCGCCCTTTTTTTCGCGCATGAACTACGGCGCGGAGATCAAGCTGAAGTCGGCGGGCGGCACGACGCTGCCGGCGTTGCGCCGCGAGGCCTACAGCGACGCTTGGGACGGCGGGCCGGAAGCCTATCTGCGCATGCTGGTTCCGCGCTTCTTCGGCTTTCGCGAACTGCTTTCGCAGACGGGCTGCCTCTGGGTGCATCTGGACTGGCATGCCGTGCACTATGTCAAAATCCTGCTCGACGCGATCTTCGGCGAGGAAAACCTGATCAACGAGGTGATCTGGACCTACAAATCCGGCGGGGTGAGCCGGCGGCGCTTCGCGCGGAAGCACGACACCCTGCTGTTCTACGCGAAAACGAAAAACTACTACTTCAAACCACAACAGGAAAAATCATACAACAGGGGTTTGAAGCCCTATCGCTTCAAGGGCGTCAAGGAGTACCGCGACGAGCAGGGCTGGTATACGCTCGTCAACATGAAGGACGTATGGCAGCTCGACATGGTGGGGCGTACCTCGGCCGAGCGCACGGGCTACGCCACGCAGAAGCCGGAGGCGTTGATCGCGCGCATACTGGAGAGCTGCACGCGGGAAGGCGATCTCTGCGCCGATTTCTTCGGGGGCTCGGGTACGCTCGCGGCCGCCGCGGAGCGCATGGGACGCCGCTGGCTGCTGTGCGATTCGGGCCGCCTCGCGGCGATCAACGCGCAGAAGCGCATGCTCGGCCTCGGCGCCGCTTTCTCCGTTCTGGCGGACGCGGGCGCGGATGCGGACGGCGCCGGGCCCGGCGATTTCGAAGCGGAATGCCGCGCGGAGCGAACGGCCGATCCGAGCAAGACGCGCGTCACGCTCAGACTTCTGCGCTACGGGCTGCCCGCCGGGAGCGCCCTGCCGGTGGATGCGCGCCGGCGCCCGCTCGTGGAGGACGCGCTGCGCTCGGATCCGCTGTTGCTCGTGGACTATTGGAGCGTGGACTTTAACTGCGACGGCGAGCGTTTCAGGCCCCGGATTTGCCTGTGCCGCGACGCAGGCGGCATAGAGGACCGCTGCGAGAGCCTGATTGAAGGCGAGCCCCGCGTTGCGGTCCGCGTCGTCGATATATTCGGAAACGAGAACTTCAAGGAGTTTGCGGTGCGGGCGCAGGATCCCGCTTTTTAAATCGAATTCTTATGAAAGACAACGAATACGCAGTAATATCAACCGCCTGTGCGAATGAAGGCGAGGCCGAGAAAATCGCCGCGCTGTTGCTTTTGCGCGGGCTTGCGGCCTGTGTGCAGATGTTCCCTGTGAACAGCCGCTATGTTTGGAAAGGCGAGCTGTGCGCGGACAGGGAATGCCTGTTGCTCATCAAGTGCCGCAGCGACAGCTATCCCGACATTGAAAGGGTAATTTTGGAAAACCACAGCTACGAATTGCCGGAGATCTTGCTGACGCCTGTCAGCGGCGGGTATTCCGGATATTTGGAATGGATGCGGGAAAGCGGAAACCGGACCCCGTAGAGCGGGGTGCGGTGTGCTCTGCGGCGGCGCGGCTCTTCGCTCCGGCGGTTTCCGCGCCGTCGGTCCCGGCGGGGAGGATGCGGCTTCGCCGCCGCATCACGCGAGCAGACCCTGCGCCCGCATCTCCTTCTTCAGCTTTTCCAGATTCCCTTCTTCCATGGGGCAGAGCGGCAGCCTGTAGATGTATTCGCATTTTCCCATCAGCCACAGCGCGGCCTTGACGGGGATCGGGTTTACCTCCATGAACAGCGCGTCGATCAGCGGCTTCAGGTCGAGCTGCAACTTCCGCGCGCCCTCCGCGTCGCCCGCGAGGAATTTCATGACCATGTCGTGCGTGTCCTTGGGCGCGATGTTCGCGAGCACGGAGATCACGCCCTTGCCGCCCAACGAGAGCAGCGGGACGATCATATCGTCGTTGCCGGAGTACAGGTCAAAATCGTCCGGCGTGACGCGGGCGATCTCGGCGACCTGCGCGATGTTGCCGCTCGCCTCTTTGATGCCGACGATGTTGGGATGCTTCGCGAGCTCCGCGACGACGTCGGGCGCGAGGTTCATGCCGGTCCTGCCCTGCACGGAATAGAGCAGAATCGGAATGTCCACGCTGTCCGCGATCACCGTAAAGTGCTCGATCAGGCCGCGCCTGCTCGCCTTGTTGTAGTAGGGCGTGACGTGCAGAAGGGCATCGGCGCCGTGCTTCTGCGCGCCGCGGCTGAGCTTGATGCCGTGTTCGGTCTGGTTGCTTCCGACGCCGGCGATCACGGGAACCCGGCCGGCGACCCTTTGCACCGCGTATCCGATCGTGTCCAGATGCTCATCGTCATACAGGCAGGAAGCCTCGCCCGTCGTGCCGACGATGACGATCGCGTCGCTGCCCTGTTCCGTCTGCCAGTCGATCAGCGCGCCGAGCCTGTCGAAATCGACCGCGCCGCCGTTCTTGAATGGCGTGATGATCGCCACGCCCGAACCTTGAAAAATCGACATGTTCATTTCCTTTCCGCATGCAGTGTCCTTCGCAAATATAAGAAAGGCCGTCCGGACAGGGTCCGGACGGCCCGCATCGATCTCGTGGAATATAATATCAAAAAACGGGAAATCCCGCAAGGCGGATTCGTTTCAAACATATTACAATTCGGTTACACAAACGCAATACGGCGGCGCATCCGGTATAATAAACGAATGAATATTTCACAAAAGGGGAAAATGCAATGAGGACAAAAGCGGTTCTGTTTCCGCTTCTGTTTCTGCTGTTGTGCTTCGCGTGGACGGCCCCCGTCCGGGCGGCCGGCGCGGAGGCGGGGACGGACGCGGACGCGCCCGCAGCCGAAGCCGTTTTGACAGAGACGGGAACGGCTCCGGCGGCCGTGCCCGTTTCGGCGGAGGAGATCGCGGAAGGCATCGCCTTCTGCGAGGCCTTTCCCGTCGGCCTCGTGCTGGACGGCCTCCCCGTGGAGAGCGACGTGCCGCCCGTCATCGTCAGGGAACGCACCTTGATACCCGCCAGAGCGCTGTTTGAGCGCATGGGCGCTTCCGTCTCGTGGGACGAGGCCATGCGGCGAGTCACCGTGTCGACCACGGGCGCCGGCATCGTCTTGGCGATAGATGCGTTTGAATATGAGATAAACGGCAATATATACAGTACGGACGTTCCGCCGCTGATCATCGGCGAGCGGACGATGATCCCCGTGCGCGTCGCCGCAGAGTCGCTGGGTCTGCGCGTGAATTGGGATGAATTGGCAAGAACGGTGGCGGTCGCGTCGCCCGCGCGGGAAGAGCCGCCCGCGTTCGCCTCCGAGCCCGCGCAGACGGGAGAAGCCGCCGCGCCGGGCGGGGTTTCGAGGGGCGGGCAAGCCGCGCGCGGGGGTGCTTCGGGGGTTTTGCCGCCGCTCAGCCCCGCGTTCGCGGGCTTTTCGGTCGTGATCGACGCGGGCCACGGCGGGATCGATTCCGGCGCCGTGGGCGAGGAAAACGGGCCTGCCCCGCTGTTTGAGAAGGACATCAATTTGGATGTGTCGTTGCGGATCGAGGCCTATCTGCGCGCCGCAGGCTTTTCCGTCCACATGATCCGCAGCGGCGACTACGCCGTGGACATCTACGAAAGGCCCGGGATCGCGAACGGGCTGGGCGCTAAGCTGTATATCAGCATTCACAACAATTCGTCCGAGAAGCCGAACGTCAGCGGCACGTCGACCTACTATTACAACAAGGAGTGGGCGGCTTCTTATCCGCTCGACAGCGAAACGCTGGCGACCTACGTGCAGAAGGCCGTCAGCGCGCAAACAGGCCTGCCGGATCTGGGCATACACGACGGTCCCGCCTATATCGTCCTGAACAGGACGGCGATGCCGGCCATCATCGTGGAGGGCGCTTTCCTGTCCAACGCGTCGGACAGGGCGCTCATGGCGACGGACGCCTACAGGGAGGCCTATGCCTTCGGTGTGGCGGCGGGTCTGATCGACGCGCTGAACGAACGCGCGTCCGCGCCAAGCGGCTTGGACAACATGATGCCGATAGGACTTTAAAGGATATACGGGTCACAGAGAAAGGAACGCCATGAAAAAGCAAGCATTCGACAAATTCAAGGGCAGTGTGGACTACGTGGTGTCCGATGAGCTGCAAAACTCCGTGAACATCGCGATCGCGCTCGAAAAACCCCTGCTGATCAAGGGGGAGCCGGGCACGGGCAAGACCATGCTGGCACAGGCGATCGCCGACGCGCTCGGCAAGGAGCTGATCATCTGGAACATCAAATCGACCACGAAGGCGCAGGACGGCCTCTACCTCTACGATACGGTGCAGCGGCTGTACGACAGCCAGTTCGGTGAGGGCGACGTTAAGGACGTCGCGCGCTACATAAGGCTCGGAAAGCTCGGCGAGGCGTTCACGGCAGCAGAGCAGGTCGTGCTCCTGATCGATGAGATCGACAAGGCGGACTTGGAATTCCCGAACGATCTGCTGTGGGAATTGGACAGGATGGAATTCTACATAAACGAAACAAAGGAAACCGTCAAAACCAACGTGCGGCCCATCGTCATCATCACCTCCAATGCCGAAAAGGAGTTGCCGGACGCGTTCCTGCGGCGCTGTCTCTTCCACTACATCGCCTTTCCGGAGCCGGACAAGATGCAGGAGATCGTGCGCGTCCACTATCCCGACATCGAATCGAAGCTGCTCGCGCAGGCCTTGGAAGCGTTCTACAAGCTGCGGGAGATGAAGGAGTTGCAGAAGAAGCCGGGCACATCGGAGCTGCTCGACTGGTTGCAGGCTTTGGCGATCGCGGGCGTTCCCATCGAAAAGATCGCGAAGGAGCTGCCCTTTATCGGCGTGCTTCTGAAGAAGAATCAGGACATCGACGCTGTGGCGGAGGTGCGGGAGAAGGGCTACAGCCTGCGGCGATGGATGTGATAAGGTAAGCGGTCATGTTTACGGAATTTTTCTATTTGCTCAGGGCCTACAACCTGAAGATCTCCATGAACGAGTGGATGACGCTCGTGAGTGCCCTCGACAAGGGGCTCGCGGGGGGAAGCCTCACGGGTTTCTACGAGCTTTGCCATACGGTCCTCCTGAAAACGGAAGCGGATTTCGACAAGTTCGACCAGGCTTTTCTGGAATATTTCCACGGCATCACGACGCCCGCAGATCTGCCCGATGCGTTTTGGGACTGGCTCGAACAGAACCCGCGCGAGCGCGACATAAACGACAAAAAGATGCTCGACGAGTATCTGCTCGAACTGGAGGAGCTGCAAAAGCGCTTCCGCGAGCGGATGGAGGAGCAGAAGGAACGGCACGACGGCGGAAATTACTGGATCGGCACGGGCGGCACCTCCACGATGGGGCACGGCGGTTTCCACGAGCGGGGCATACGCGTGGGCGGAGAGGGCCGGCACGGGAAGGCCGTTCAGGTGGCCGGCGAGCGCAGGTTCAAGGATTTCAGGCAGGACAACATCTTGGACATCCGGCAGTTCCAGATGGCGTTTCGGAAGCTGCGGCAGTACTCCTCCCGCCTCGACGGGCTCAAATCGGAGCTCGACATCGACGAAACGGTAGAGGAAACGGGCGACAACGCGGGACGCCTTTCGCTCGTGTGGAAGAAGCCGCGCCGGAATACGGTGAAGCTGCTCGTGCTCTTCGATTCGGACGGCTCCATGCTGCCCTACAGCCGGCTGTGCAGCCGCCTGTTTCAGGCCGTCAGCAAGTCCGGCCACTTCAAGGACCTGAAGGTCTATTACTTCCACAACTGCATCTACGAACACCTGTACACCACGCCCTATTGCCGCAGAAACGAGTGGATCGACACGGAGTGGGCGCTGAAAAACCTGAACGGGGAATACCGGCTCATCCTAGTCGGCGACGGGGCCATGGCGCCGTCGGAGCTTCTCAAGCGGGGCGGCAGCTCCTATATCGGCCTCTTCAACGAGATCCCCGGCATAGACTGGCTGAACCGCTTCCACAGGACCTACGAGAAGTCGATCTGGCTGAATCCCCTCAGAGAGGCGGAGTGGGAATACGCATACGGCAGCTACACGCTGCAGATCATCAAGGAGATCTTCCCGATGTACGAGCTCACGATCGACGGGCTGGAAGCGGGAATCAAGCGCCTTTTGGCGGGACGATAAATCAAAACTCTCGGCTATACCGGAATCAAATTTCGAATTGGCCGAAAATCAATGAATGGAGGAAAAGAAGATGATCCTTGTGAACACCGATTACATTTCCGGCAAAGAGTTGGAAACGCTTGGGCTGGCAAAGGGCAGCACCGTCCAATCGAAAAATTTTGCCAAAGACATAACCCAATCCGTAAAATCATTTGTGGGCGGCGAATTAAAATCCTATACCGCAATGATGAACGAAGCGAGGGACCTGGCCACCAAGCGGATGGCGGAGGACGCGGCAAAGCTCGGGGCCGACGGCGTTGTAAACATAAGGTATGCGTCATCGGCGATCATGCCAAACGCCGCCGAAGTGATCGCATACGGCACGGCGGTGAAATTCAAATAAATCCCGCTCCGCCTTTGCGCATCCGCACAGACAATCGGGTCAACGACCCGGTTGCGGTTTGCTTTCTTCCAACGGCAGACGCTTCATGAGCGTCCGCATGATGTCCCCGCGGCTGATCGTTCCGATGAGAACGCCGTCCTGCGTCACGGGAAGCTTGTTCAGCTTCTGTTCGAAGAATATGCGGCAGACTTCGGAGAGCGTCGCCTCGTGTTCGACGCTTATGACGCGCTTCGACGCCACCTTCAGGACGTTTTCGTCGAGCAGTTCCTTCGCTTTGCAGTCAAAGCTTTCCCTGTCGAGCATCACGGCGGAATAGTCGGAGGAAACGAAGCGCAGGTCGCGCTTTGCCAGATGCCGCAAGACGTCGCCGTCCGAAACAAAGCCCACAATGCGCTTTTCGCCGTCTACGATGGGCAGCCCGCTCGTTTTGTATTCGATGAGCTTGCCGACCGCGACGGCGAGCGTGTCGTCCGACGAAAGCGTATACGGCGGGTTTTTCATCGCGGCGTCCAATTCGCGTCCCGTGCGCTCGGCATCCGGATCGGATTCATTTCCTCCCCGAACCTTGACGATCACAAGCACAAGGCATACGAGCGCGATTCCAAACGAAAGCCAATACGCGGCGTTGATTCCCATGAGTTGCGACCGGACGGCGCCCCGGACGGCGCTCAGGGCGGTGACGAGCGACATGACCGAAACCATGACCGCCACACCGAGCGTGGAAGCGGCCTGACGCAAGGTGCTCAACACGGCGTTTCCGTGATGCAATATGCTGTCGGGCAGCTTGCCGATGGCCCATATGCTCACCGGCGCGTTGGCGAACATGAGCCCGACGGAGAGGATGCAATACGCCGCGACCATAAAAGCGAGCGGGGTATCAAACCCAAACATTGCCATGCCAAAGGCGCCGAGCGCGACCATGGACACGCCGATGATCACCAAGTACCGCGCCCCGAATCTGTCGTACAATTTTCCGGAAAAATACCCCGCAAAGGCACCCAAAACCGCCCCCGGCATCATAATCATCCCCGAAACCGTCGCCGACATCCCGCGCACGGTCTGGATGTAAATCGGCAAAGTCACCGCGCCGGCCGCGAGCGAAACGGCTATAAGCATCATCGCGACGGTTCCCATTCTGAACCGGGCGTCCGCAAGAACGCGTATCTGCAAAAACGGGTTCTCGAGTTTGAGCTGTCGCCTTGCGAAAAAAAACAAAACCGCGGCGCCGACGACGACCGCGACCGCGGCGAAGATCAGCGTACTTGCGGAACCGAGCGCGGAAAACCCGCAGAGCAGCGCAAACAGCCCGACCGAGGACAGGGCCACGGAAGGCTTGTCAAACGCAACCGGCTTCGTTTCGCCGACATTCTTCAGGCCGGCCGCCGCGAGCAGCATGATCGGCGCCGAAATCGCCGCCATGCCAAGAAACATGACGCGCCAACCGATCGTGTCCGTCAGAACCCCGGAAATGACGGGGCCGATCGCGGGGGCGAACATGATCACGAAACTGTACATGCCCATCGCCGACCCGCGCTTCTCACGCGGAAAGACGAGCAGCAAAATCGTCATTGACAAAGGCATCATGACGCCCGCGCAGATGGCTTGCAGGACGCGTCCGGCGAGCAAAAGCGCAAAATTCGCGCCGAAGGCAGCGAGCAGACTGCCGATCAGAAACAACCCGAAAATCGACAGGAACAATTTGCGCGTGGAGAATTTGTCCATTAAGAATGCCGATATCGCTATGACGATCGCGTTGACAAGCGTAAAACCCGACACGAGATATTGCACCGTGGTCGCGTTCACGCCGAGTTCGACCATGATGGACGGCAACGCCGGGTTTATGAGCGTCTGATTCAGCACCGACAGAAAGGCCCCGAAATCAGTACCGCGGTTGTTGATTTTTGTTCTTTTGTCATACCTTCCCCTCCGACTCAAAATAACGCTTCATTGATCGCACAAGCTCCTTGACGTCCTCTTCGCCCATAGTTTCAAAATCCGGGTTTCACGGGCCGGCGACCGCTCTCGTAACCTTTGTTCCCTTTGGGCGATTTCTTTTCCAGAACACATGTTTACATTCTGTTCGACCTGTGATACAATACCCCTGACGACATGCGTTTGCGCATGTTTTGCGAACGCGCGCCGAGGCGCGCCGAGGGGAGAATCTCATGGAAACCTTAAAGAAACGCGAACAGCGGATACTGGACTACATGAAAGAGGAATTGCGGTTGAAGGGCTATCCGCCCACCGTGCGCGAGATCTGCACGGCGCTGGACATCAAGTCCACCTCCACCGCGCACAACGATCTGGCGCGGCTCGCGCGCAAGGGCTACATCCGAAAGGACCCCTCCAAACCGCGCGCGCTGATGCTGACGGGCATGCATGAGGAAGGCGACGGGTACGCCGCGCAGGGCGGCTTTGCGCGGACGGGCGCGGGGAATGCGGGCGCGGCCGGCGGGACCGACGTCGTGGAGGTGCCCGTCGTGGGGCGCATCGCGGCCGGAAGCCCCGTGCTGGCGGAGGAAAACATCGAGGACAGCATCCCCGTCCCCGCGCGGTTCATGCCGAGCGGAACCGCCTTCATGCTGAGGGTGCGCGGCGACAGCATGACGGAAGCCGGCATCCGCGACGGCGACTACATACTCGTGCGCAAGCAGGACACCGCCGACAACGGCGACATCGTCGTGGCCATGGTGGACGGCTTCGAGAGCGAGGCGACCGTCAAGACCTTCTACCGCGAGGACGG
>JAISNR010000029.1 GCA_031276135.1 Eubacteriales Family XIII. Incertae Sedis bacterium
CCGAGCAGAAAAAGGAAGGCATCGTGCTGAGCAAGGCGACGGACGGCAATGTCGACACGGTTGCCGCCGCGGGCGGCCTCGTGAACTACAGCGTCCTCATAGAGAACACCTCGGCGGCGGCGCTTTCGCGCATCGTGCTTACGGATGCGCTCGCGCGCTCCGACGCCGGGTCCGTACCGGCAGGAACCTATGTTTCCGAATCTGCGGACGGCAAGGTGAAGGTTTCCGTCACTTCGGGCGGTGCGTTGCTGTTGCCCTCCGAATATTACGAGGTGACAGAGCAAACGAACAGCGGATTCAGGCTCGAATTCGATCCCGGCAGGGTTGTCCTCGCGTCGGGCGCGGCGTTGCAGGTGAATTACGCGATCCGTTTCCCGGCCAACGGTCCGAATGCGGACATCACGTGGACCAATACGGCCGATGTGGCCGCAGTGCCCGAGGGCGGCGGCCTGCTTTTGGACAAGGATTCCTTTGACATCCAACAGCCCAAGGCATCGGATGAAAGCGGCGGAGGCGGCGGCAATACCGGCGGAGGCGGCGGCGGGACCACCCCCGGCGGCAACACCGGCGGCGATGACGGCGACACCGGCGACAACAATACCGGCGGAGGCGGAAGCGACGACACCGGCGGCGACACCGGCACATGGACGCCGGGCGGCAACGATCCGAATGCGCCGCCGAATCCGACCGCACCCGGCCACAGCCTGATTCCCGGAGAGGGAGGCGTGTACATCGAGCTCGACGAGAACGGCGTACCGCTCGGCGAATGGCGCTGGGACGACCCGACGGAGCAATGGATCTTCGACGAGTACCCGCCGCTCGAAAATCTGCCGCAGACGGGCGGCGTCGTTCGGATGGGCTTCACGCACCTGTGGATGCTCCCCCTGCTCGCCCTCCTTTGGTTCGGGCTCGTTTGGCCGAGGCTGCGCCGTCGCATCGGCGCGCGCGCGCGGTAGGCGCGAAGCCGAAGCCTTGTCCCGGTACAAAAAAATCACAAAAAATCATTCCGTATTTGCACGGTATATGACAAGATGTGCGCGTGAAACGCGCGCAGCTTGTCATATTTTTTCGCGTCGGATCGAAACCCTGCAAGTATTTTATGCAGTCCGCATCCGCTTCATAGAAGTCCAAACGTTTGTCCACAGGCATTTTCTCCGCAAAAAATGAGGGTCGGCCAAAGACCGCCCCTCGCATTGCGAGTCGCGCTTGACGGAGGCGAAGCGCCGAGCATTGGAACACCTTGTCGGCACAGTGCAAGCATACACCGAAGCGCACGAGAACACAACTGATTTTTCAGTTGAATTTGGGATAATGTCCGGGCGAGAATTTTCACCGGAATCGCAAAACGACGGTCAATAATTTTTTCCTTGAAAAATATGCCGGCTCATGGTAGAATTTAAAAATCATGAACAGCGAATTCGCAGAAATCATCGCGCCGAATCCCAACCTGCCGATGCGAAAATTTATCGATTGCCGCATATTCTTTTTCCTGCCGGTCTATGATATAATAAGTTTTCGGACGATGCATTTCCAAACGATTTTCTGCGGCTGCCGCAGCTGCGGACGCGTCGCGACGGAGGTTTGAAAATGAAGGCTAAAATTACAAGAATGACCATTTTATGCTTTCTTGTCGGTATGTTGGTGATCCTGTTGACGCTGTTTTTTTATCTGCGGGCCGCTTTCGGCGCCGTCACCGAGGACACGTTCAGAAAACAGGCGGGGGAATATGCCAATATGATCCGAAATCAATTCGAAAACCCCGTTTCTTTTCTGTCCGGTTTGGCGAGCGTTGCGGAGGCGCAGATCGCGTCCGGGGATACGGACAGGGTTGCCTTGCAACGCCTGATACTTCGCGCTTTTGACGAGTATGAAATCTCCGAGGGCACGGCCTTTATGATGGAACCGAACGCTTACGACGGGCAGGACGCCGAATATGCGGGCACGAACTACGGCACAGAAAAAAGCGGAAGAATTTCCTATTATTACTACCGAGACAACGGCCGCACGGCCTACCGACCCAAGACGGACGAGAACGACCAAGAATTCGTTCAGGCGTATTACACGTTGCCCAAGGAGCGCAAGCGGGCGGTGTTTTCCGACCCCTATCTCTACACGATCAACGACAGCACGGCGTTCATGATCACGGCGAGCCAGCCCATGATCGACGACGTCGGCAAGGTGCTGGGCGTCATAACGGTCGATATGTATCTGGACAGCATCTATGAGGCTTTGTCGAGCGAAAAGATCTATGAAACGGGATACATCGTCATCACGACCGAAACGGGCAAGGTGCTCTACAGCCCCAATCTCGACGACGTGGGCAAGGACGCCGCAGCCGTCGGCCTCGCGTACGAGCTGCCGAGCGACGGTGACGACGTGCGCTACTCCGAGGCCGCGTCTGCGGTAAACGGCAAACCGAGCGTGGTCGCGACGAAATCCGTCAGCTTGGGCTTGGCGGACGGCGGCTTCTACGTTTCCATCGTGGCGCCGGAGAGCGAGGCCAACGCGGCGTATCTCACGCTGCTCATCCTCATGGCCGTGATCTTCGCGATCGTGGGCCTGCTCATGGCGCTCGCGGTCAACTTTGCGATGGGCCGCGCGCTTCGCCCGCTGACCATGATGATGCGCTTCCTGAAGCAGGTCGGCGAAACGGGCAATTTGGCGCTAACGGATGCCGAATGGGAAGCGGTGCGCGATACCGCCGCGCGCAGGGATGAGGTCGGACAATCCCTCGCCGCCTTTGTGAAGATGATGGAGCATCTGCTCTACTGCGACAAGGCGCTCCGCTCCGTCGCGGGCCGCGACCTGACCGTTGAGATCGAAACCCTGAGCGATCGCGATACGATCGGCCTTTCCCTGCGTGCCATGGTGGAAAATCTGAACGAGATGTTCGGTGAGATCAACCTCTCGGCGGATCAGGTGTCGGACGGTTCGCAGCAGATCGCGAACGGCGCGCAGAGCCTCGCGCAGGGGGCGACGGAGCAGGCGGATTCCGTGGAGCAGCTTTCGGCCTCCATCTCGGAGGTCACCGAGTCCATCAACGAGGTGGCCGTTTCCACGAAGAACCTCTCGGAGCTCGGGGCCGGCATCAAGGTGAAGGCGGAGCAGGGGACGGACCAAATGAACGAGATGGTAGGAGCCGTGCGCGAGATCAGCGAGGCGTCGCACAGCATCAACGGCGTGATCAAGATCATCGACGACATCGCGTTCCAAACGAACATCCTCGCCCTGAACGCCGCCGTCGAGGCGGCGCGCGCGGGGCAGTACGGCAAGGGATTTGCGGTCGTCGCCGAAGAGGTGCGCAACCTCGCGGCGAAGAGCGCGGAGGCCGCGAAGAATACGAGCAACCTGATCGAAAATTCCGTGAACAAGGCGGAACTGGGCGTCGAGATCGCGGGCAAGACGAGCGAATCGCTCGGGGAGATCGTGGACGGCGTCATCGATTCGAGCAAGATCATCGAAAAGATCGCGTTCGATATGGGCAAGCAATCCGATATCGTGAAACAGATCGACGCGAATGTCGAACAGATCACGCAGGTCGTCCGCATGAACACCGCCACGGCGGAGGAGAGCGCGGCGGCCTCGGAGGAATTGAGCAGCCAATCCGCAGTGCTGGGCAGCTTGATCGGTCGGTTCAACCTCAAGACGGACGCGCGCGCGCTTCCCGCCGCCCGGAAGACTGCCCCGCTCCCCGCACGGGCCCGCCGGGAAACGCCCCCGTCGCCGCCGGTGAGCAGACCCGCACCCTCCGCCGCCCGCGCCGCCGCGTCGCCGCACGAGGACGGACGCTTCGCGTGGAGCCCGGATCTCGAAACGGGGAACGATCTGATAGATTCGCAGCACAAGCAATTGATCGAGGCGATCGCGAACCTCATGGACGCCTGTTCCGGCGGCAAGGGCCGCAGCGTCCTCGTGGAAACGATCGATTTTCTCGAAAGTTATACGGCGAAGCATTTCGGTGACGAAGAAGAACTGCAACAGCGGTACCGATATCCGGATTATCCGAATCACAAGAAGCTGCACGACGGCTTCAAGCGCGTCGTGGCGGAATTGGGACAACAACTCAAAGCGGAGGGGGCGACGATCTCCCTCGTGGGCAAGGTGAACACGCACATCGGCGGATGGCTCGTGAATCACATCAAGCGAGAGGATACGAAGGTGGCCGCGCATCTGCGCAAGGCCGAATGATGCACCGCGTGAGAGGCGGCGGGGTGAAGGCCAAGATAGAGAGGTTTTTATGGAACAGAACATCATCGTAACGGAGCCCGCGCGCAGCATCAGGCGGATTGCGCGGATGGAACTGCAGGGGCGCTGGAAAACGGCGATCCTCGTGTATATACTCTATTTCATCCTGCGCTTCGTGCCAACGGTGTTGATCGAGTTTTTGTTCGGGGGAGGCACCGATTTTTTCGCATACGAGTTTACCGTGCGGGAAATGCGCGCGCAGACGATGAGCCTGCTTTACACGATCGTCATAGAAGGCCCCCTGTATCTGGGCCTTACCGTTTTCCTGCTCTCCCTCGTTCGCGGCGCGAAGCACAGCCCCGGCATGGTGCTCGACGGTTTCAACAGCTTTTTCAGGGCAATGGGCCTGTTTTGGTTGGTTGTGATCTTCATAGGCCTCTGGAGTCTGCTGTTTTTCATACCGGGCATCATCGCCGCTTTCGCGTATGCGCAGGCTTTTTTCCTGCTCGCCGACGATCCGCACATCGGCCTTCGGTACGCGATCAAGCAGAGTCGCAGACTGATGATTGGTAATAAATGGAAGTTTTTCTGTTTGCAACTCAGCTTTATCGGCTGGATTTGTTTGGCGTGGATCGTTTATGCCGCCATCACTGTCCCGTTTGGGCTGCTTCCCTTTGCCTTGCCGGGAATCCCGTCGATTGAGGACGGGGGCCTCCTTGCGCTTTCAAGCGATCAGGCGATCTTCCTGTTGCAGATCGTTGCGTCTTTGGGTCGTGTCGTGTTTGCGCCGGTCTATATGTATGTATTCACGGCCCAGGCGATCTTCTACGAAGTCCTCACGGGCCGCAGGCGGTTCTTTTCCGCTCATGCCGGCTTCGTTGCGGACGCGGCGGCGGGCGGCGGCGAAGCGTGGCGGCCCGAGGCGGACACGGAGAGGGCGGACGGCGCGCCGGGCGGCCGCGATTCCGGAAGCGAATAGGCATGGGCGAGCACGGCGAACACGGCTTCATCCCCCTGCTCTTTGCTGCGGACATCAACGTGTACAGCGTGGCGCGGGCCTTTCACGAGCAGTACGGTCTGCGCTCGAAAGCGTTCGGGAAGGCGCTTTCGGGCCCCTGCGCGCACAGCAG
>JAISNR010000105.1 GCA_031276135.1 Eubacteriales Family XIII. Incertae Sedis bacterium
CAATCATATCACAAGCAAGGGAAAATACAAGCACATTACCGAGATTGAGCGATACAAAATCGAAGCGTACCTTAAAGACAAAAAGAAACCCAAGGAGATCGCCGTCTTGATCGGCAAAAGCACAAGAACGGTTCAGCGAGAGATCAAGAGGGGCAAGGTTATGCAGATGGACAGCGAGTTGCGCGTGAGCGAGAAATACAAAGCGGATTACGCACAGAACGCGTACAAGACCGCCGCATCGAGGAAAGGACCGCCGCGCAAGCTCGACACTTGCCCCGAACTCAAGGAATACCTTGAGCGGCAAATCCTCGAGAAGGGGTATTCCCCGGATGCGGCGGTGGGAAGAATGGCTGTGGAAGGCGTTTCGTTCGGCGTCACCGTGCGAACAAAGACCTTGTACAATGCCATAGACGCGGAATGTTTCGAGAGATTGACGAACAAGAATCTTCCGGAGAAGGGCAAAAAGAAGAAGCGGGAATACCGGAGGACACGGAGAGTCGCATTGAACAACGCGAAGGGAACGAGCATCGAAAAGAGGCCCAAGGAGGCGGACGACAGATCGGAATACGGGCATTGGGAGATGGATCTCGTCCTGTCGGGCAGGGGAGCGAAAGCCGCGCTTTTGACGATGACCGAGCGGAAGTCGAGGGAAGAAATCATCGTGAAGATCTGGGACAAGAGCCAAAAGAGCGTCTCGTGCCCGCATGCCTTGGGCGGGTGCAAGAAAGCCTTGGATGAGCTTGAACGGGAGATGGGTTCCAAGGCGTTCAAGAGCAAATTCAAGAGCGTCACGACGGACAACGGGAGCGAGTTTCTCGACTTCGAAGCTTTGGAGAAATCGGTGGGGAGAGGTCGGCCCGTGCCGAGGACAAAGATGTACTATGCGCACCCTTACAGTTCGTGGGAGCGCGGAACGAACGAAAACCACAACAGGATGATCAGGCGGCGGATACCCAAAGGCAGTGACATAGGGAGATATTCCAAGGAACGCATAAAGCAAGCACAAGATTGGATGAACGATTATCCGAGAAAGATACTCGGGTACAAAACCCCGAACGAGGTCGCCGCGGAGTCGTTTGCGTAAACCGGGACACGCCCGGGGCGACAACACCCGCGCAAGGGGCGGCGCGGGCGTTAACGAAAGCGACGTCCGCAACGGCCAAAGGTATGGTACCATGAATTTGAGGTTGGATTGACCCACAATGATCGACCTATACAACGGAAATTGTCATGAATTTCCACGACACTTAATATTGCAATCTTCACCGACACATTCGCGCTGACAAAAAACCTTGACAGCAGGAAGATCATCGAAGGGATCTGCCTTGATCCGCGCATCGGAAACGGATACAACAATCCGTCCTTCGGCTACGGCGGTTATTGTCTGCCCAAGGACACAAAGCAACTCAGGAACGCTTTCGGAAACATACCGAACGACATCATCTGGGCGATCGTGGATGCGAACGCGACGCGAAAATCCCACATCGCCGACAGGATACTCGCTTTTGAGGCGGAAACATTCGGAATCTACAGACTGACGATGAAATCCGGTTCGGACAATTTTCGCGACTCTTCGGTGTTGGATGTCATAAGGCGACTAAAATCGGCCGGAAGGGATGTCGTGATCTACGAGCCCCTGTTGGACACCGGCATGTTCGAGGGTTGCGCCGTCATGCGGGATCTGAACGCGTTCAAGGCCGCAGTCGATGTGATTGTGGCAAATCGCATAACCCGCGATCTGAGTGATGTCAGGGGGAAGGTATATACGAGAGACATATTCGGGAGGGATTGAGACAATCGCATCCAAAAGATTTGCGTAAATTCGGAGAATCACATAAAAACCCAAAAATAAGCAAACAATTGCCTCTTCATAATGTCATCGAATCGCACCGGGTTTAACGGAAAATTGTCGGGCCCGGCCATTGATTTTACTCGCTTCTTTGGCTCTATCCCTTTGTGAACCCTGTTTAAACCTTTGAGCGGCAACCGCAAATGCCTTTCTCCGCCGTCTGGTTCGCGGCGCGCGCGGGGGAGGCCGGAATGTATTTGTGCAGTTTGGCGAGCACCTCGTCGAAATCGAGGGGCTTGCCCACGTGATCGTTCATGCCGCTGACCAGGCATTTCTCGATGTCCTCGCGAAACACGTTCGCGGTCATGGCGACGATCGGTATCCTTTCGGACTCCGGCGCGCCGAACGCGCGTATGCGGCGCGTGGCTTCATAGCCGTCCATTTCGGGCATGTGCACGTCCATGAAGATCATGTCGTATTTGTCCGGCGCTTCTTCGAAGAGCCGCAGGGCCTCCGCGCCGTTTTCGGCGCAGGTGATCGAAAGCCCCGTCGATTCCAGCAGCGTCACGACGATCTCCCGATTGATCTCGATGTCCTCGGCCAGCAGGAGGCTTCGGCCGGTGAAAACGCCGGTTTCATCCGGCTTGGCGTTTTCCGCTTCGATCACGGCTTCCGCCCCGAGGCATTCGTTGATGCAGTCGGCGACGGTGGAGGCGAAGAGGGGCTTGGGCAGGAATTTGTTCACGCCCACGCTCCGCGCGTCCTGCTCGATGCGGCTCCATTCGATGGCGGAGATCATGATGATGACGGAATCGGCCGTGTCGAGCTTCCGTATGCGGCTCGAAAGCTCGATGCCGTCCATGTTCGGCATGTAGCGGTCCACGAAGTAGAGATCGTAAGGCCCGTTTTGCCCGATGCGGGCGATGGCCTCCTCTCCGTCCGAGGCGACGTCGCAGGAGATGCCGAACTGCCGCGCGATCTCCGCGAAGTATTCGAGGATCTCGGGCGCGTCGTCCACGGCGAGGATGCGAAGGTTGCCCCGGTTGATGCCGGGACGGAGCAGAATCGGCTGTGCGCCCGCAGCGCGTTCGGCCCGCAGCGTAAAAATGAAGGAAGCGCCCTCTCCGAGCTTGGATTCGACGTGGATTTTCCCGCCCATCATTTCGACGATGCGCTTGGAAATCGCGAGGCCGAGGCCCGTGCCGCCGAACTTGCGCGAGGTGCTGCTGTCGGCCTGCTCGAAGGAATTGAACAGCCGGGCCTGCTGTTCCTCGCTGATGCCGATGCCCGAATCCGTCACCTTGATCCGGATGAGGCAGGAATCGCTCTCTTCTTCCGAGAGGGATGCGTCGAGGCGGATCGTTCCTTCGTCCGGCGTGAATTTTACGGCGTTGGAAAGCAGGTTTGCGATGACCTGCGACAGGCGCTGCTCATCGCCGATCAGCATGCGCGGGATGTGCCTGTCCACGCGGACGATGAGGCTCTGCTTCTTTTCGTCCACGCGGAAGTTGATGACGTTCACGACCTTTTGCAGCATCCTCTCGAAGTCGAAGGACGTGAAGGAGAGATCGAATTTGTTCGCTTCGATCTTGGACATGTCCAGGATGTCGTTGATCACGCCGAGCAGGTGCGTGGAGGCGTCCTCGATCTTCTTCAGGCAGTAATCCTTGCGTTCGAGTTCATTCGAGGTCTTTGCGATCATGGTCATGCCGATGATCGCGTTCATCGGCGTGCGCATCTCATGGCTCATGTTCGCGAGGAAGGTGCTCTTGGCCACGCTCGCGCTTTCCGCCGTTTCCTTCGCCTGCACGAGATCGGTGACGTCGTGCAGCAGGAGCATGGACGCGTTCAGCCTGCCGTCGGCGTCGTACATCGGCGTGAAGTGGATCGAATAGGCGCGCGGCGTACCGCTGCCGCCGATGTCGATGTGTTCCTCGAGGAAGGCGCCCGTCCGTTCGCGAATCGCTGTCCGGAATACCTCCCGCATCTTCCTGCCCCAGGTTTCGCCCGCGAAGCGCGCGAAGAGGTCGATGCAGTTCATGCCGTCGATCCGTCGGAACGAATCGATGTTCGTCCGCTTCAGAAAGGCGTCCGTGCAATAGGAAAAATTGTCCTTGTCGTCCAGCAGGATGATCATGTCGGGGCTGTTTTCGAGCAGGAGTCGCATGTGCTTTTCCAGCTTCTTCTGCTCCGCCGTCCGCATCGTTTCCAGATCCGTCGTGGCCGACGCCACGGCTTGGTTGCGTTCCAGCGTTTCCTGCAGCGTCTTGATCTGCCGCGCCTGTCTTATGCCCGCACGGGTCAGGGCGGTGTTTTCCGTTTCCAGCTCCTTTACGCGTTGGCGGAGCGCCTCCGTTTCCGTGAGCGGGTTCATGATTGTGGATGTGTTTGTCATATTGTTGTCATGAATCGAATACGCAGGCCGTGAATGTAAAATTATGGAATCTGTTGCGCGCCGATCCGCCCTCTGCGCTTACCGGGCAGATCTCTCCGCCGGAGTAGGCGATGTGGTAGGGCGCGGCGCCGCCGAGCTCCTTTGCCGCCAAGCGCAGCTCGCCCTCCGAGTTTGAGCCGAGCAACAGGCTGCGGGACAGGCAGGGCAACATCAGGATGCCGCGGGGCTTCGTTTCGCGCAGGATTTGACGCAGGATCGATTCCGCCGTAGACAGGATGCCGCTCGTGTCCTGCGTGCCGATCGACACCCTTGCGCCCGGGGGTGCATTCGCGCCGATCCGCAAAAATCCCTCCGGCGTGATGTCGTAGATGCCGCAGGCGAGCGGTGCCGCACCGTCCTGATAATCGAGCATCACGGGGATCGAGGTGGGCGCCCGGATCACGCTTTCCTTCGCGACGCCGCACAGCTCGATGAAGTCGAGCGCGGACACGCCGTCCACCGCCTTGATCAGCGGACCGTCCGCATCCGTGACCGTTCCCTTTTTCTTGCCCATCCGGTCGTCGGAGAGCGCCGTGAGGAAGAAGCGGGGCTGAACGTTGCCGCGAATCAGGAGGATCGCCATGACATCCGGCGCGGCTTCGCCGTTCCATATGGTGAGGCTGCCGGACAGATCCGGGTTCCCGCTGCACGAAAGCGTGCCATACAGGGGCGTGTCCCCGCAGCAGCGGTCGATCCGGCTGAAGAGGCTCATGCCGTCCACGTCGTTCATAAAGGGCGCGAACGCGATCGCGAGCGCGGGGGAGGGCGCAGAGAGCCCCGTCAGCGCGCGACTGTAGGCGTCGCGGATCGGCGGCCCGATGTTTCCCGGGGAAATGGGTTCGGACAGCGCGGCGGAGAATTCCACATCGTCGCCGGTCAGCACCGAAATCGCCAGAAGGTTGTGTCCCGCCGCGCCGCCGGTCGCGCTGCCGAGCGTCGTGCAACCCGCCACGGGGAAGGGGAGCCGCTCGCACAGGGCCTTGACCACGCCGGTCTGCACGAATTCCGCGTGACAGGTGAGGATGCCGACCGCACGCTCCGGGGGCCCGGCCTCTTCGAGATTGAGCTGCTGCAGCACCTCCGATACGGCGTCGTCGACAAAATCCATTTCGGACGTGTGCGCGGTAAGCATGTTGATCATGGAGGCAGCTCCTTTCGTGCCGGAGAAAGCGAAGAACGAACGATGCGCTGCGGTGCACGCGAATGTCATTTTTTATTATACACCGAAAACATCAATTGAAAAAGAGGAAATTTTTTTCAAAGCGACCGAATGTCTTTGATTTGATTTTGCCGCGCAAGATGATATAATTCATACTAGGTAGGTATTTATTAATGCGTTCACGCGCACCGCCGCCGCGCGTTCGGCGTTGCGGAGCGAGAAAGGCAAGGTTTCCATGAACGAAGAAGGTTTGATTTCGATCGGCGAGATGGCGCGCTACGCGAGAATCTCCCGTCCGGCGCTGATACATTACGACCATCTCGGTTTGATCACGCCCGTGAAGCGGGGCGACAACAATTATCGCTTCTATTCCTCCAGACAACTGCAATCCGTGCGCCTCATCGCCACGCTGCAGGACATCGGCATGCCGCTCAAGGACATCGCGAAGCTGGTGCGGCACCGAACGCCGGAAAACATCCTGCACATGTTCGAAACATACGGCGCGCGCGTGGAACGGCGCATCGCGAAGCTGCAACAGACGCAGATGCTGATGCGGACGCTGCGGGACATCATCGCGGAGGGCCTCGCGGCGGACGAGGGCAGACTCGCGACGGTACACATGCGCGAGGAATCGCTCCTGCTCGGCCCGCAGATCGATTATTCCGCAGGGAAGAGCATCGAGGAAGCCATGCTCGAATTCTACGCATTCTGTCTGGATTTTGACGATTCTCTGGATCTGAATTATCCCGTTTGGGGCGTGTTCTCGGAGCAGCGCATCAAAAATCGGGATTGGAACCGGCCGGACCGCTTCTATTTCAGGATGTCCGGCGCGCCGGACCGCAAACCCGCGGGCCTGTATTTGGTCGGGTACACGCGCGGATACTACGGCAGCAGCGACGGACTTTACACGCGGATGCTGGCTCACATCGAGGAAAGCGGCCTCGAAATCTGCGGACCCGCGTATGAAACCTATCCGCTGAACGAGATCACGGAGGCCGATTCGAACAACTACCTCATGCGGATTTCGATCTGCGTGCGGCCGCGTGCGGAGGCCCGCGCAGAATGAGGGGGCGCGCGTTCTTGGGCATCCTTCGGTGGAATTGGCAAAATTTCCCTGTGGCAAGAATGGCACGAATGACAAAAACGCCATATCCGCACATCGCGCGCGTTTCGCAGACGCCGCATCTTTACCGCTTGCGAAGCGATGGCATGCGAATTGCTTATACTCTGTAAAAAAGCAGAACATCTCACCGCCGACGGAAGATACGGGAACGGCTCCGAAACGACCGGTTTGTGTAAGAGTCCGTTCGGCCGGTTCCGCGTTTTTTGTATGTGCGTGCGAGGAGGATCGGTATGGTTTCGGACGTTGTTTCAAGGCTGATCGCGGATGTTCCCTTACCCAAAATGGCGCCTGTTTGCCAGCATTTTTCGGCCGGCCGCATAGAACCCGGCGCCATATATGAAACCGTGCGTGCGGAGTTGTTGAATGCCGGACTCGCCCGGCGGTTGCATGCGGGTCAGCGGGTTGCCGTCACGGCGGGCAGTCGCGGAATCGTCAACATCGCGCTGATCACCAAGGCCATTGCGGACACCTGCTTGGAGCTGGAGGCGAAACCTTTCATCGTACCGGCCATGGGTTCCCACGGGGGCGCCACCGCCGAAGGGCAGCGGGCCGTTCTGACGGCGTACGGCATCACCGAAGCCTATTGCGGTTGTCCGATCCTCTCCTCCATGGAGACCGTGGAAGCGGCTCGCACACGGGACGGCGAATCGCTTTACATGGACCGCCATGCGGCAACGGCCGACGCCATCATCGTCTGCGGACGCATAAAACCGCATACCGCCTTTCGCGGTCCTTATGAAAGCGGGCTGATGAAGATGCTGGTGGTGGGCCTCGGCAAACAAAAGGGCGCGGACGCATTCCACGGCAAAGGCTATGGCAATTTTGCCCGATTGTTGCCGGCTTACGGAAAGCTGTTGCTCGAAAACAAGCCGGTGATCATGGGATTGGGGCTTCTCGAAAACGCCTTTGATGAAACCTGCCTGATCCGGGCGGTTCCTCCGGAGCGATTCGAAGCCGACGAACCCGAATTGTTGGAACGGGCAAAGCGCAATATGGCCAAGATATATTTTGCCGGTTGCGACATCCTGATCATCGATCGGATCGGGAAGGATATTTCGGGCGACGGCGCGGACCCCAACATCACCGGGGCCTTTGCCACCCCTTATGCCGGCGGCGGCATAAGCACGCAGCGAATTGCCATTTTGGATATTAGCCCCGGCACGCGCAACCCCTTGGGCGTTTCCGGTGCGCATGTGACCACCCGGCGTCTTTACGAGAAGGCCGACTTGGATCAGATGTACATCAACTGCATCACCTCCCGCATACTGGAGGGCGCCAGGATGCCGCTGGTTGTGGCAAACGACAGAGAGGCGTTGCAGATCTGCCTGAAAACCTGCCCGACATATGGCGCCGAAGGGCCGACGGTCATTCGCATTGCCGATACTTTGCATCTGTCCCGCATCAGCGTTTCGGAAAACCTGCTCGGTACGGCGGCCCAAATCCCGGAGCTTGAAATTGTGGCGGGCGCTTCGGATATACGTTTTGACGAGCAGGGGAACTTTGCCGAAAGCTTACTTGAAGATTTGTAAAATTATTACAAATTACGCGTATTCGGAACATTTTTCAAAAAAGCTTGACGTGTGCGAAAGAAGGGGGTATACTTGTTTACAGCTTTACAGCAAAAAAAGACAGGCAGCAACGGCGCTGAGGGGAATTGTTCCCCTTGGCGTTTTTGTGTTTGGCGGCGCGGCAAGCAATTTGCGCGCAGATCGGATTTTCACAAAAATCGAAGCGGCGACAAAAAACGCTTCGGCGACGCGCAACAGGGCGCGCGCAGGGCGACCTCGGAAACGATGCAAGGGGATGGAAGAATAAGCGGTCGCATCGCGGCGGTGCCGGCGGAGAGGAGGAGGAAAAGGATTGCCGGCGCGTTCGATTCGCGGGAAAGGGTCGCGCGGAGATTCTTTTGGAATTGAAAATCTGTGTATGCAAATGCGATAAATTATTATACAAAAGGAGGACGGTAAGAAATGAAATTGAAAAAGGTATGGATGTTCGTGTTTGTCACAATGTTTCTCGTCGCGGCTACGGCCTGCGGCGGCGGGAGCGAACAGTCGGAGGCGCCGGCGGACGACGCCGCCGCCGTGCAAGAGGACGCGGAAGCGGCCGGTGAAACGAGCGGCGGCGCGGAGGAACCCATCGTGCTGAAGGTCGGTTCCACGGTCACGGACGATTCGCCGGGAGGGAAGCTGTGCATTGACTTCTTCAAGCCCGAAATCGAGAAGCGGACGGAAGGCAGAGTCGTGGTGGAGGTCTACAACAACTCCATACTCGGCGGCGACCGGCAGCTCTACGAAGCCCTGCAGCTCGGCACCTTGGAAGTCAGTCTGGGCCCGCTTTCGACCCTGACGAACTTCGATCCCAAATTCGGCGCCAGCGACCTGCCCTTCCTGTACAAGGACAAGCCGACCGCCTACGCCGCATTGGACGGCGAATGGGGCGACATGCTCAAGGCGGACCTGCCCGATGTGGGCATGCGCATCATCGGCTACTGCGAAAACGCCTTCAGAGCCCTGTCGAACAACATACGCCCGATCAAGACGCTGGAGGACATGAAGGGCCTCAAGATGCGCGTCATGGAATCGCCCATACACATCTCCACATTCAAGGCCATGGGCGCGAACCCGACGCCGATCGCTTTCAGCGAGCTGTACACGGCCCTGCAGCAGGGGACCGTGGACGGGCAGGACAACGGCGTCGCGCTGACCTACACGTCGAAGCTCTATGAGGTTCTGAAATACTACACCGTTTCCGGACAGTGCTACGCCGCCTCGGCGCTCGTGGCGAGCGAGGCGTGGTGGCAGAGTCTGCCCGAGGATCTGCAGAAGATCATCGAGGAAGTGTCTTTGGAATACTGCGATCTGGAACGGCAGGCGATGAGCGGTGTGGAGGAGGAGTACCTTGCTCTCATCGAGGAGTCCGGCACGGAAATCTATACGCTTCCGCCCGAGGAGAAGGAGCGGTTCAGGGAAGCCTGCATGGCCGTGTGGGATGAGTTTGCGGACACCTTCGGTCCCGAGATCATGACGGCCGCCAAAGAGGTGAACGAGAAGTACGGCAATTAATTTTGACGAGGGCGGCAACCCCATGCGGTTTGCGCGGCGGGTCGCCGCCCTCGCTATGGCACAGTCGGCTTCCTGTCGGAGCGAAAAGATAAACGGGGAGATTTACAATGAAAATAAAACGGATATTGGACCATTTTGAAGAATATATCCTGTTGCCGTCGCTCACATTCAGCGTGGGCCTGATCTTTGTGCAGGTCGTGATGCGGTATGTGTTTCAGCATTCGCTTTCATGGTCCGAGGAACTGGCCAGATACATCTTCGTCTGGCAACTGTGGCTGGGCGTGAGCTATGCGGCAAAAAACCAAAGCCACATCCGAATTACGATCATCGAGAACTTCCTGAATGAAGCGCAACGAAAAATATTGGAAACGATCGTGATCGTCATATGGTTCGGTTTCGGCTGCTTTGTCATCGTTCAGGGATACAAGATAGCCATGCAGATCGGCGCATACGGGCAAACCTCATCCGCGCTGGGTCTGCCGATGGTCTACGCCTATATGTCGGTGCCCGTCGGCGCTTCCTTGATGAATATCCGTTTGATTCAAAATTTGGTTGGGCTGTATTGCAAGCCGAACAAACCGAAAGCATTGGAGGTGTGAGGATGACGACGATTCTGCTGCTGTTTGGCTTGTTGTTTGTGTTCGCGACCCTGTCCCTGCCCGTCGGCGTCGCCCTCGGCTTCGCGACCCTGCTCGTGATGGTCACCTCGACGAACATACCGGTGTCCATGATCAGCCAGAACGTCTTTGCGGGGCTCGATTCGTTCTCGCTGATGGCCATTCCCTTCTTCATGCTCGGCGGCAATCTCATGGCCCTCGGCGGGATCGCGCGGCGCATCGTGCGGTTGGCCGACGCCCTGCTCGGCAAGATCGTGGGCGGCATCGGCATCGTGACGGTCGTGGCCTGCATGTTCTTCGCGGCCCTTTCGGGCTCCGCCCCGGCCACGGTTTCCGCCATCGGAGCCATGATGATACCGGAGATGGAGGCGCGCGGTTACGGCCGGAGCTTCCCCACGGGCCTGACCGCCACGGCCGGGACCATCGGCGTGATCATCCCGCCGAGCATCCCCTTCGTCATCTACGGCGTCGTCGCCGGCGCATCCATCGGCGATCTGTTCATCGCAGGCATCATCCCGGGCATCCTCATCGGCGTGGCGCTGATCCTCGTGTGCTATGTGATCTCGAGGAAGAGAGGCTATAAGGGCAGCGTGCGCAAGGAAAACGAAATGGGATTTTTTGAAACCCTGAAGGATTCCATCTGGGCTCTGCTCGCGCCGGTCATCGTCCTCGGCGGCATCTACGCGGGGATATTCACGCCGACGGAGGCCGCTGTCGTGGCCATCGTCTATTCCCTGTTCATCGGCGCCTTTGTCTACAGGGAACTCACCTGGAAGATCTGGATCGACTCTCTGAAATCCACTGCGGACGTGACGGGCTTGTCCGCTTTGGTGCTGGGTTTTTCCATGGCGTTTTCGAGCTTTCTCGCCGTGAATCAGCTTCCGGCGAAGATCAACGCGTTTTTATCCGCATACATTTCAAACAGCGTGGTCTTGATCCTGCTCATCCTGGTGATCTTGCTGATTCTGGGCTGCTTCATCGACAACATTTCATCCTGCCTTATCCTTACACCGGTATTTTTGCCTCTTGTTACCTCTTTCGGGATGGATCCCGTGCACTTCGGCATCGTGATGACCGTCGCATTGGCCATAGGCTTCGTCACGCCGCCTTACGGCGCGAATCTCTTTATCGCAAGCGCCGTTTCGGGGCTCAAGATCGAGGAAATCGCCAAAGCGGTTCTGCCATTTTTGCTTGCCATGATCGCCTGTTTGCTGATTCTCACGTTTATCCCCAACATATCGATGGGCTTGGTGCATATGATGCGGCAATGAGCTTGAAAGCATGTGCGCGGCTTTGAAACGCGAAACAATGCGTTGATCCGATGCGGAGCGCGCCGGCGGACGGCAAATCGTTTTGCCCGGCGCGGAAAGGAGAAGGACGGAATGTACCAATCAATCATGGATCTCACAAAGGAGCTCGTCGCGATCCCCAGCGTCAACGGGACCGCGGGAGAGCGGGCCATCGTCGATCACATCGAGAAGCGCCTGCGGACGATCCCCTATTTTGCGCGGCATCCGGAATATGTGATCCTGCAGGAAATGGGCGATCACGAGAACCGCGCCAATGTATTCGCCATCGTGAAGGGCGAAAAGCGACCGAGCGGGGATACCGTCATCCTGCACGGGCACATCGACACGGTCGGCACGGAGGATTACGCCGGCATCGAGCCATACGCCTTCGACTGCGATGCGCTTCCCGAGAAAATCCGCGCCCTGACCGACGATCCCGATGTGCTCGCGGACATCGATTCGGGAGAATGGCTCTTCGGCCGCGGCGTGGCCGACATGAAATCCGGCGTCGCGGTGCACTATTGCATCGCGGAATACTACGCGAACCACCCGGACAGGTTGGAGGGCAACATCGTATTCATGGCGAACCCGGTGGAGGAAAACCAGCATACGGGCATCATGGCCTCGCTGCGCGTTTTGAAAGAGCTGATCGACCGGGAGGGCCTTCGCTACGTCATGGCCATCAATACCGATATGTTCACGCCGCGTTATCCGGGCGACCGCACAAAGTATTTCCACGCCGGATCGGTCGGCAAGCTTCTCCCCTGTTTTTACATTATGGGGAAACCGACGCATGTGAGCCAATATTTCGACGGACTGTCCGCCTCGCTGACGGCGGCGGAAATCGTAAAGCGCCTGGACGGGAACACGGATTATACCGAGGACTATTACGGCGAGCACGCGCAGCCGCCCACCGTCCTGAAGATGAAGGACCTGAAGCCCTCCTACAACGTGCAGACCGCGACCGCCGCATTCGTGTATTTCAATTATTTTCTGCTCGGTTCCTCCATCGACGCGCTGATGGAGCGGCTCAAAACCGTTGCGCGGGACGCGCTGGACGCCGTTCTCGCGCATACCGACGCGCAGTTCAAGAAATACGGGGACAGATTCAAAGACGAGAAATACACGGGAATCAGGCTCCAAACCCAAGTGTTGAGCTACAGCGAGCTCTACGGGCTCGCGAAGGGGAAATGCGGCGACGTCGAAGCGCGCGTGGCCGAGATTACGCAAAAATGCCTGGCCGAGAACATGGATAGACGCGAGCTGTGCCGCACGGTCGTCGAGGTCCTGTGCGTGACGGCCGAAATCAACATTCCCACGGTCGTCGTATTCATCGCTCCGCCCTACTGTCCGCGAAACACGATGAAACCGGAGTCCCCCGACGAAAAGGCGCTGTGGGACAGGGTTTCGGGCATCCTGAACCGGAAGGCGGAGGAGGTCGGCGAGGTCTATCGGCTGCTGCACTTCTTCACGGGCCTGTCCGACAGCAGCTATATCAAGATGGACGACGACGATGCTTCCGTGCGCTGCCTGATCGAAAACTTTCCGGAATTCAAGGAGATCTACAACGTTCCGGTCGATCTGATCCGGGAGCTGAGCATCCCGGCCTTTGACTTCGGCGTCTTGGGCAAGGACGCGCACATGTGGACGGAACGCCTGCACATGCCGTATTCCTTCGGCCGGCTGCCGGAGCTGATCATGGCGGCGGCGGAAGGCGTTTTGAGCGGCGCCTGAGGAACGGGAAGCGACGGAGAAGTATGAAAACGGTCATGAGTCTGCATGCCATGCATTGCGGCGGCGCGTGCATGCTGAAGCTCCACATGAAGGACGGGCGGGTGGACAAGATCACCTCCGCCGGGGATATCCCGAGAGAGGGGTCCCGTGCCGAGGACGAAGCCCTCGCGCCCATACAGCGGCGGGCCTGCCCCATGGGTTTTGCCGAAAAGCGGCGCGCCTTTGCTCCGGACAGATTGAAATATCCCCTGATGCAGACGATCGAGCGAGGCAATCCGAGAGGCTTCAAACGCATCTCCTGGGAGGAGGCCCTCGATCGGACGGCGGCGTGGTATCTGGAAGCGGAACGGAGGAAGGAGGAACTCGGATACCTGCCGATCCTGGACGAGGGCGGGGTTTCGCCCTACTTGGGACCCCATCTCAGGCGCTTCGGCAATCCGTCCTCCGGCAATGTCCGGGCCGCCGTGTTCGGCGCGATCGGCAAGTTTGACGAGATGCAGAGCAATCCCGTCATGGATGTGTTCAATTCCAACTACATCGTCATCTGGGGCAATGACGTGCCCACCGGCTTTCCCTCCCACGCGTTCATGCTCATGAAGGCGAAGGAGGCGGGGATTCCCGTGACCGTCGTGGACACGAGATATACGGATTGTGCCGCCGCCATCGCGACGGGTTCCGAAGGCGGCAAGCCGCGCTTCATCTGCGTCAGGCCGGGCACCGACGGGGCTTTGCTCGCGGCCATGGCGAACGTCATCTATCGCCGCGGGCTGCACGACGAAGCGTTTCTGAAAGCGTATTGCTTCGGCTTCTATCCCGGCGACCGCGCGGTGAGCCGTTCCCCCGCGCGGGACCCCGTGACGGGCGAAGCGTATTTCGGGCGGAGCTTCACAGTCCCCGCGGGGCAGTCCTTCGTGGAATACCTCGACGGCCTCGAGGCGGAACACGGGGGCTACGAAGGGACGCTCGCCTGGGCGGAAAGGCTTACGGGCGTGGACAAATCCGTGATCGAAACCTTTGCGGTCGAATACGCTTCGGCGAAGCCGGCTTTCCTCTTTTCAAAATTCACGGGCCCGCAGCGGAAGAACAACGGGATGTATTTCTCGTGGATGCTGATCGCGATCAGCGCCATGACGGGCAACGTGAACAAGCGGGGCGGCGGCTACGGGGACGTTCGCCCGGACGACGGGTATTTCGTCCGCATGGACGCGGAGCCGCCTTTCTCCGACGCGGAGCCCTTCGCGCCGATTCTCTTTTCCTCCTTCAGGCTGAACGACGTGATCCTGCACGGCCGGGACGGGCGAACCCCCGCGCAGCTGCGCGCGGACGTATTGGGGATGAACGGAATCGACCTCGGCGCCGACGCGCGCTTGCATTTGGAAATGTATGTAAGAGGCGGCGTTTCGGGAAACATCTTCAACCAGATTCCGAACATCAACAAGAGGATATTGGCATGGAGAAAGCTGAAACACGTCGTCGCTTATGAAAGCGTCCTGTCGTCCACCGCGGCTTGGTCGGACATCATCCTGCCGTCCTCGGGCAATTTCGAGAGCTGCAAATTTCGCCGGCAGTTCGTTTCGGATGTCTTTGCGGTAAACGGGCCGATGGACTGCCTGTATGAAGCCAAGCCGGATCGCCGGATCAACGAGCAGCTCGCCTTGCGCCTCGGGATCGCATATCGCCCGCAGACGGAGGCGGATTCGGAGATCATGCGGCGGCAATGGGAAACGGCCGAAATGCCGGAGGGTTACGAGGAGATCGATCCCGAAGCGCGTTTGCCGCGTTTTGACGAAATCATGGAAACCGGAAACTTTCAATTGCCGGTTCCGAAGGAGAAAACCGTGATTCAAGCCGCCGGCATAAAGCCCGGGGAATTCGATACGGACACCGGCAGGATCAATTTTTATTCCCCGTATTTCGCGGAGCGGGGCCGGACGGTGCTGAAAGCGGTGCGGGCGCAATACGTGCGGCCCCGCGAGGGCCGCGAGGATGTGCTCGAAGGCGGCAAGCCGGGCGCGAAGGGCATCGTGTATGCCCTGCAGTTTGTCACGCCGCACGTGAACACCCGCGCGCTGAGCACCTACGGGAACGTGCCGATGCTGGATGAGCAGAATCCCCACGCCGTGACCCTGCACCCGGACGACGCCGCCGCGCGGGGGATCGGGGACGGGGATACGGTCTATGTTTTCAACGACTGCGGTTGTATCAAGCTCCCCGCGTCGCTGAGCCGAAGGATTCCGCCCGGGGTGGTGAGCATCGGGCAGGGCGCCACGTACCGGCCGAGCACGGAGGAGGTCTACGAGGCCTTTTTTGATGCGGACGGCGACGGCGAACCGGAGCGGCACCTCACGCCGGTGGACGTGGGTGCTTGCGTCAACACCATAAGCGACGACATCAACTCCGGCGTGCTGGACCCGTATTTTTGCGGGATCGGCCTGCATGCGGGAGGCCTTTGCGAGGTGAGCGCGACAAAGCCGTGAGCGGGGCTCTTTGGAATCGCTCGGTCCGGCGGGAGCGCCGCCCGGGCGGTTTGGATTGAATCCTTGCGGCGGAACGGGTCCCGAGGAGGACGGTGAATCGATTGGAGCAGTGGGGTTTCTTTTTCGACCAGACCAGATGCGTGAACTGCAAGACCTGCGTGCTGGCCTGCAAGGCGTGGAACGAGGACAGGCGGGGCGATGCGGGCGCCGCGCCCGAGCTTGCGTGGATCGAAACGGGCGGATACGCGACGCCCGCGGAGTACGACAATCTCCCCGGAAGCGACGGGAGGCAGAATTTCAAGGAGTTTTCCAAATACCATATGAAGGAAAATTTGCGCAGAATTTACACTGTGGAATACGGCGACAAGCCGCCGGACGTCGATGTCCTGCACATGAGCGTTTCCTGCAACCACTGCCGCGAGCCGATCTGCGTGCGCGTCTGCCCTGCGGGCCATATCCGCAAGGAAAGGGAATTCGGCATCGTTCTGACGGATCCGTCGAAGCCCTGCGTGTCCTGCCGGCGCTGCGAGAAGGTCTGTCCCTGGGGCAGCCCGCAGTATTTCGACGATCCGGAAAAATACGCTCCGGACGACGCCCGGCGGCCGCGCATGACGAAATGCGATCTCTGCATCGGCAGGATAAGGGACGGCCTGAAGCCCGCGTGCGTGGCGGCCTGCATCATGCGGGCCTTGGACGCGGGGCCGATGACGGAGCTGAAGGCGCGCTATCCGGATTGGACGGACGCGCTCGACGATTTCCCGGACGGCGGGTTGTCCGCGTCCGGCGCGGGTACCAAGCCGAGCATCGTTTTTCGCAAGAGGTCGGTAGTTACTACTCACCCACCACGCCATTTTTGCCCATCTCGGAACCTGCCGTCCCATATTGGCTTCCTCACGTAGCTTCGAGTACGCTCCGGGAGCCAAATGGGTCGGCAGAACCCGATCTG
>JAISNR010000150.1 GCA_031276135.1 Eubacteriales Family XIII. Incertae Sedis bacterium
CCTGATGGACGCCGTGTACAACAAGGGCGACAGCGTTTCCGTGATCCTCGACAACCGCACGACGGGCATGACGGGGCATCAGGAGAACCCCGGCACCGGTTTCACGCTCATGGGCGAGGAAACGGCGGAGGTAGACATCCCCGCGCTGTGCAAGGCCCTCGGCGTGAAGGGGCAGAACATCTACATCGTAAACCCTCTGTCGCTCGCCGAAACGGAGGCCGCGCTGGACGACGCGCTCGCCAAGGACGAACCCACGGTGATCATCGCGCGCAGCCCGTGCATTTTGAAGAAGTTTACCGCCTCGGACAGGGCGGAATTCGATCTCGCGCCCAAGCGCTGCGCCATCGATCCCGCGCTGTGCGTCAAGTGCAAGGCCTGCGTGAAAACCGGCTGCCCGGCCATACACGCGGGCGAGAGCATCTCCATCGACCGCGCGAGCTGCACGGGTTGCGGGGTATGCAGGCAGCTGTGCAATTTTAACGCGATAACCTTGCATGAAATGGGGGATTGATATGGAAACAAGAAACATACTGCTCGTCGGCGTGGGCGGGCAGGGGACCATATTGGCGAGCAAAATTCTGTCCGACGGCTTGCTCGAAAAGGGCTATGACGTGAAGATGTCCGAGATTCACGGCATGTCGCAGCGCGGCGGCAGCGTCAGCACGCAGATCCGCTTCGGCGAAAAGGTGCGCTCCCCGATCATCGGCGTGGGCGAGGCGGACGTCATCGTCGCATTCGAAAAGATGGAAGCCCTGCGCTTCCTCGAATACCTGAAGCCCGGAGGCAGGATGGTGATCAACGACTTCGAGATTCCCTCCGCGCCGATCCTGATGGGCGTCGCGGCCTACCCCGAAAACATCCTCGACGAACTGTCCGCGAAGGCATCGGTGTCCGTCTGCAAGGCTGCGGAGATCGCGGCGGAGCTCGGCAACGTCAGGGCGATGAACATCGTGCTGCTCGGCGCCCTCGTGAAGGCCATCGGTCTGTACGGGGATGCGGACTGGGGGGCGATGATCGCGCGAAATGTGAAAAAGGGCTTCGAGGAGCTGAACGCAAAGGCTTTTGAGGCCGGGGCGAAGCGGGTATGACGCCGCGGCCCGCGCGCAATGAAAAGCCGTCCGCACCGCCGCGCGCGGGCGGGCAAGCCGCTTTGACGCCGCGGGCCGGCGCGCGCCCCGTCGCCGCTTCGCCTTCGAAGTCCGCCGCCGCGCATCCTTCGCCTTGGGACGTCTTTCTCGCCTCGCGCGCGGAGGCGATGTTGCGGGCCCGGTCGAGAAAGCGGCGCCGAACCGCCATGCTCATCATCGTCCTCGCGCTCGTGCTCGCCTTCGGCCCCGTGTACGAGTACGCCTCTGCGCAGTACCCGCCGGAGAGGATTTCCGCGCTGATCGGGGACGCGGCGCTTCGGCTCAAAGCCATTCCCCGCAATGTGCTGCGTTTCTTCTCGTCTGCGGGCGGCGATCGTTTTGAATCGGTCGCCGAAGAGCTTCCGCCGCTTGCGAGCGCGCACGACGCGAACCCCACGTTCGGCGTGGCGTCGCTGAAGAGCAGCGCGGCCATACTGGCCAACGCGGACACCGGCAGCGTGCTTTTGAAAAAAAACGCGGATATCCGCGTCTATCCGGCTTCGCTGACGAAGATCATGACCGCGCTCCTCGTCATAGAGCGCCGCGCGGAACTGCCCGAGCGCATCGCGATCGATCCCGCGCTTCTGCAACCGCTCTACGAGGCGGATTCCACGATGGCGGGCTTTCTGCCGGGCGAGGAGGTCGAAACGACGGATCTGATCTACGGCGCCTTGCTGCTTTCGGGCGGGGAATGCAGCGCGGCCTTGGCTCGGGCCCTCGCCGGCTCCGAAGAGGATTTCGCCGCCATGATGAACGCGCGCGCGCGGGAACTCGGCATGCTCGACACGCATTTCACAAACGCGACCGGCCTGCACGATCCCGAGCACTATTCCACCGTCCGCGATCTCGCGAAGCTGCTTCTCTGTGCCCTGCAAAACGAGGTTTTCGCGGAGGCGTTCACGACGGAGGAATACACGACCGCTCCGACCAACCTGCGCGCGGAGGGCATGACGCTGACGAGCAACCTGTTCGCGCGCATCCGGACCGCATCCTTTGCGGGCGGGCGCATACTCGGCGGCAAGACGGGATGGACGGGGGAGGCGGGACAATGCCTCGCCTCCCTCGCGGAGAAGAACGGAAACCGCTACATCTTCGTTTCCACGGGCAACGGCGTGGAAGCGGACGGCAGCGCCTACAACTTCGAGGACGCGCTCAACGCTTACGAGAACGGGATATTGCCGGCGGAATGATCGGCAGCCTTTCGCGTTGCGCACATTGTTTACCATAACATGTTTATCGTAAAACCTACCTTCGGCCGGCGGCTTCAGCGCAGGAGTTCGATCTCGACGCGCTCGCCGGGTTCTCGCCCGCGCGGTCCCGCGTCGGTCACGAGCTGTGCGGGTGCCGTCAGCGCCCGCACAACGGATACGGCTTTCAATTCCATCGCGCGGGCTTCATACGCATCCCCCGTTTTTTGCAGTTCCAGCTTGCGCAGTATCTCCATGCCGGGGGTCGCATCGAGGCCGTCCGGCAGAAGCGCGCGCACGGTCTTGCGCGCGGTTTCGGGCGTACCCAGAAAGCGCGTCACGAGCGCGCGCACACACCAGTCCATGACGAAGTACGCGGCGGGCGGCGGCCCCGGCATGTTGATCAGCGGCGCGCCGTCGAGCATGGCGGCGGCCGTCGGGCGGCCCGGCGCCGAGGCGATCCAATGAAAGAGGCTTTCGCCCATCTCCGCGACGATCTCCGCGTTGAAATCCTCGCCGCCCTTTGAGGAACCGCCGCAGAGCAGGACGATGTCCGCCTCCGCGCGCGCGCGGCGAATCGCGGCGCGCAGGGCCTCCGGATCGTCGCGCACGATGGGCAGGCAGAGCGGCGCCGCGCCCATCTCGGCCAGCATGTGCCGCGCCAGCGCGCTGTTCGAATCCACGGTCTGCCCGCGCGCCGGCGCGCTTCCCTGCGGCACGAGCTCGCTGCCCGTCGGGATGAAGGCGACGACGGGCTTTTTGATCACTTCCGCTTCGCGCAGGCCGCCCAATACGAGGACGGACAGGTCGAAGGGTCTGAGCCGCGTGCCGGCGGCGACGAGGCGTTCGCCCTTCCTTACGGAGCTTCCCGCCGGCCGCACGTTCATGCCGGGCGTAACGCAAAGATCCGCCTCGAATGAGATTCCGCCGCCCGGCGGAAAGCGCACGGCTTCGATCGGGATCACGGCGTCGAAGCGGTCGTCGAAGTCGTCGCCCGTGTCGGCGCGCGCGTACTCGACGCCCGCGCGCCACGCGGACGCGTCCGGCACGCCCTTTGCGAACAGCGACGAATCCACGCCGACGCCGTCCATGGACGAAGCCCGCACGACCGGCAGGTCGTGGCGCGAAACGTGGTCGCGCGCGGCGACGCGCCCCAGGGCCTCGTCCACGGGAATCGTTTCGCTCTGCGGCGCCGGCTTCCATTTCGACAATATGGCGTCCAGCGCCTCGCGCCGCGTGGGCATCCTTTCGTTCTTGCTGAGATCGAGCATATGTACACCTCCTGCCGCAGCCCGCATGGGGCAAAACGGCGCGCCTTTCGCCGCGCACCGTCGAACGTATAGACAGTATTGTAACAGGATCCGTCTCAAAAGTATATTGTCCGGGCAACATCTTTAAAAATAATTTAAGCCATTCCCGTAAATATCTGATATAATAAATCTGCGGCACACAGCCTCCGGCGGATTTCGCCCGGGCTTGGGCCGAAGCATACTGCCGAACCCGTTCAGAATAAGGGAAATTCTATATCAAATGGAAATATATATAGGCATGCTCGACAGGGAATCCCTTGCGGATTTCGGCCCGCTGATTCCTTCGGGCCTTTTCGATTTGGCGGTCCGAAGGCCGGGGGACTACATCGTTCTCGGCGCCGCGGCGGAGGGAGAGCCCTGCGGCGCGCTCGTCGCGGCGCCCGAGCTTGACGGGATCGGCCTGACGCATCTCTTCGTCGCGCCTTCCTTTCGCGGCCGGGGAATCTGTTCGAGGCTGATGGACCGGCTTGTGGCCGGCCTGCCCGAGATGCCCGGCGCGAAGCTCAGCTGTCTTTTCGCGCAGTCCGCAAAGGAGCGAAGCCTTGATCCCGTATGCGGCTGTCTTTCGCACAAGGGTTTTCGGATCGCCGCGTTCGGCGGCCTGTTCAAAACGACGCTCGGCGCGCTTGGCGGCCTGTCCTTTTGGCAGCAGAGCGCCGGCGACCGAGCGGGCGCCCTGCCCTTTTCCGCGCTGGATGCCGAGGATCTGAAAGACTTTAACAAAAGGACGATGCGCAGCCTCGATTTGCGCGCCCTGCCGTACAGAGAGGCGGACGCGCTGCCCGATCTCAGCCACGCCTTCATCGCGGACGGGCGCATCAAGGGGATTGCCGCCGTGACCGGCGGCGCGGATGCGATCCGTTTCTCATGGCTCTACAGCGAAAGCCCTTACACGAAATATCTGCCGGAATTGCTGCGGGCCGTGTACGGTGCGGCGCTGGCCGGGAGAGGGCCCGATACGGCGGTTCAAATCGCGGCGATAAACGAGACTTCGCTGAAGCTCTGCGAAAAGCTTTGCCCGCCGGACGGCTTTTACCCCTTGCTCAAGGCCGAGGCGGATATCGGGACGCTGCGGGCGCGGGCGCCGGCAAAAGCGGCGATCGGCAGACTCGCCGCCGCCGATGACGGCATGTCGTGGTGGGACGGCCTGTGGGACGGGCGGCGAAGCGTTTGAACGATTCTCATTTGAATTTATTTGATATTGAAATGTTGCATGCGGCCTTTGAGAAAGACCGGAACGGAGGACAAAATGCCGGGAGATACCTTGCACAGTGAAGAACAACGGCGAATCAGCAACGCATTCCGTGTCTTGATCACGAACGACACCGAAACGGCGCGGCACGGCGAGATCAGCCAAGATTATCACATGCACGGCACCGTGCATGAGGGAGAGCAGTTTTTCTTTTCAAACGCCTACAACCGGGGCGAGGAGAGTCTGTACGGCATAAAGAGCGCCGCGCGGCGCTTTGACGCGGGCCTCGCGCCCGCCGCCCTCGACGAAACCGCTTCCAAAAGCGAGCGCAAGAAAAAGAGGCAGGAACACGAGGCCGCAAAAAAGAGGTGGGAGGACGCAAAGAGGAAACAGGCCCGGTACGACGCGGCGAGCGAGCGGCTTGAGGCGAGGATTCTGGAGGAACGCGTGAAAGGCGCCGGAAGCGAGAACGATGTCCTCTCCGTGCCGAGCGATTACGACGAGGTCATGGCGGCGGACGCTTCCGAAAACGCGGCTTTGGCCGAGAAGCGGGCCGCATACCGAAGATACGAAACGGATCCGAGGTATCGATTGCTTTTGCGCAAGGAAAACCGCTGGATCGGCATTCCGCTCGCGACCCGCAGCGAGGACGAAATGAGCCGGCTTCCCGAGGAGGAAAAGGCCGAGGTCATGGAGGCAGACGCCTTTTACGAAGAGATGTTTGCCGGCATAAACCGGGCGCGCGACTTTATGGCGGAAGGCTATGCCGCCACCGGAGGGCGCGACGTCGAATCGCAGAAGATATACGGGCGCCTCACGCGGCGTCTGGCCGAAGCCGCCAACAGCTACGCGTTGAACGAGCGCGAGGTGAAGGCGCGGCAAAAGATCGGCCTTGCGATTCCGGACGGGGCCGACCCCGAAACGGAGGCGGTCCTGATGGCCTGTCAAGCCAAAGCGGAGGTGCAGCGGCAGATCCGAAACATCCTGCGCGAGGAAATACGGACGATCGTCAGGCTGATCGAGGTCGCGCGCGACCCCGATTCCGAAGCCCTGACGGACGGCGACGTAAGATACCTGTCGCTGAACGGCATCGAAACCGATGCTTTCAGGGAAATCCGGGACAGGCGCGAACGCCGCGCCGCGGAGATCGCGCAGGCGCGGGAGGAAGAAGCACAGCGCAGACAAGAGGCGGAAAGGCTCAGGCTGGAGGAAGAACGGCGGGCAGAGGCGCAAAGAAGGGCGGAAAAAGAGGCGGAGCGGAAACGCCTGTTGCTGGAAGCGGCCATGGAATTCAAGGGCGCCGTCGATGAGCGTCTGGCCGCCTTCTCGCGCCGCGCTTCCGATGTCAGATCCGAGCTCACAGCGCTCCAAAAGGGCGCCACGCGGGAAGCGGCGGAGACCGTGGAGCAGCTGGCGGCCCTGCAAAGGGAAATCAAAGATTTTCTGGAAGCTGACGGCTATGCGGGCGATCTGCAAGAAGCTCTGCGCGAGAGCGTGGCCGCCGCCGCCGAAAAACAGGCCGATGTGGACAACGCCGTCGCCACATCCTTCGCCCTTTACCGTTTCCGGACAAAGGAGGACCACAGATCGCTTGCGGACGGTACGACCGAAGCGCGCGTGGATCTTTTGGTGGACGCCGAGGCCTCGGAATACTGCGACGCGGCGAGCAGCGCGGAATTCAATCAAATGATCGAGGACGACATCAACGGCGACACGGAGCTGCGCAAAGTCGTGGACGGGCTGAACAGCGATCTGCAAAACATCCGCGACATTCTGGACCGGGCGAAGAACGCGGCGGATGAATACGACACGCGGATCAGCCGCAAAGAGCGCATCGAATATATGAAAAAGCTCGACGCCGCCTTGTCGGATCTCGAGAAGCAGAAGGCCGAACTGCGGCTGCTCGATGTGGAAGCCGGCGCCGAGGCGGAGGATCGCAAGCGGGATCTGCACAGACGCCTGTTCGACAAAAGGGCGGACGGCTACGGCGCCGCCGCCGCCGCGGTCACGGAAAACATCGCGGCGCTCGTATTCGCGAAATACGAACGCGCCATCCGGCGCCGCACGGATATCGAGCGCAGCCTGCCAAAGACGGCGGACGCCATCCTGACAGAGAGGATCGCGCGCGCCTCGCTGTCGGATGCGGAGGTGGGAGAGCTTCTGAAGCGCATTGCCGAAGGCCGCGTCACGGGGGAGGATGTCAACGCGCTGCGCGAAAATTTCAACGTGTTCCTCACCAAAAAATATCGCGAAAACGAGGAGCTTGACGCGATCCTGGACAAGGTCGCCGCCGAAGACGGCGTCGTTTTGGACGTGGACAAGGCAGCGCTGTCGGCGGCCGTAAGGTACATCGTCACGACGGAGAAGACACCCGATCTCGAAGGCGCGCTCAAAACGGCTTCGGCCGAAACGCTGGAGGAATTGAGGCGGGATCTGGACGCGCTCGATCCCGAGGCGGAAACCGGCTTGAAAATAAACGGGCGGGAGGCCGCGAACAACATCGGCGCCAAGCTCGGCGCGCTGCACAGGATCGCGCGGAAAAACCTCATAGCCTCCGACCTCGCCGCCTTTGAGGAAAGGCTGAACGCGGTGTCGCAAGGGCATCTGCAAGGCATGAAGGATCAGCTTGCCGGGGCCTACGCCTATACGGACCATCCGTATCTGGACAGGCTGTTGCTGGACGCGGAACTGCATTCCGGCATCCTGCGCCGGCTCGGTGCCCTGGAACCGCAGGAGCAGACGGCGATACTCGAAAAAATCTACGGCGACAAGGCCGGCATGCTTGCCGCGACAGACGAGCTGCTGATCGGCCAGGAGGATTTGGACGATTTGGCCATTTTTCTCAAGGCGAAACTGCTCAAGGCCCACGCGGGTCCTGCGGGCGAGCCGGACGAAAGAGAGATGTACTCCATGACGGCCCGGCATGACGCGTCGCGCCTCGTTCGGAGCTGCCGGGGCTTCCTGCGGGACGTGAAGGATAAGCGCCCGGACGATTTGGCTCTGGCCGACAGGATGGATTGGTTGAATGGCTTGGGCGACAAGGCGCTCATAGAAGCGCTGCTGCGCGGCAATGCCGCGGGCAGCATCCCCGGCATGCGGTTTATGTACCTGAGCGCCTACGCGCTGATGCTCTCAGCCGAAAAAGGCGAACGCGTAAGCGCCGAGGAAATACAGGCGACGGAAGCCGGGAAAGCTTGCTCGGCCGATATGATCAAGGCCGCTCTGACGAGCGGACTCGCAAACGAGGAGCAGTACGGCAAGGCCGCCGACCTGCTCAGAAAGCAGGCGAGCGTCTACGACGGCGAGCGCCTCGGAAACCGCGTCATGAACTTCTTCGGCGACCTCATCGGCCGGGATCTTTCCCGCGAGCGG
>JAISNR010000211.1 GCA_031276135.1 Eubacteriales Family XIII. Incertae Sedis bacterium
GGATTGCCTTTTGACAGCTTCGCATGATACGGTTTGGGTCCCGCGCAATGGGAAACCGTGAACCTCGTCAGGTCCGGAAGGAAGCAGCGATAAGCGGATCTTCACATGTGCCGCGGATCGGCCTTCTCCGAATCCTGCGAAGCTGCCTGAAGGCAATTCGATTTTGGCCCAAGGGTGCGGCCCGGCGAAGCGTCGGCGTTCTGCCGGCCGGCGCGCGCGGCCCGGGAAACGGAGGGATTCTTGTATCTCGCATTGTACCGCAGATTCCGGCCCGAAACCTTCGACCGGGTGTTCGGGCAGGAGCACATCGTTAAAATATTGACAAATCAGCTGCGCGGCGGGACCGTCGGCCACGCGTATCTCTTCTGCGGAACGCGCGGCACCGGCAAGACCACGATGGCGCGGCTCCTCGCGAAGGGCGTGAACTGCCTTTCGGAGGGCGAAAGGCCCTGCGGCGCATGCGCGCATTGCACCGCCATAAGGGACGGCATATTCGTGGACGTGATCGAGATCGACGCCGCCTCGAACAACGGGGTCGAGAACATCCGCGAGCTCCGCGAGAGCGTCAAATATCCGCCGAGCGTCGGCAGGCGCAAGGTCTATATCGTGGACGAGGTCCACATGCTTTCCGCGGGCGCGTTCAACGCGCTCCTGAAAACGCTGGAGGAGCCGCCGGAGAACGTGATGTTCGTGCTGGCGACGACGGAGCGGCAGAAGCTGCCGGCCACCATTCTCTCGCGCTGTCTGCGCCTCGATTTCAAACGCGTGCCGGCGGAAACCATCAAACAGGGCATGCGGGGCATCTGCGCCGAGCTCGGCGTCGGCGTCACGGAGGAAGCCCTTGCGCTTCTCGCCGCCAATGCCGACGGTTCGGTGCGGGACGCCCTGAGCCTGCTCGACCAGTGCGTTTCCGGCGAGGCGAACGAGGTCACGCGCGACACGGTGCTCGAACTGCTCGGCAGCCCCGGCGAGGAAGCCTTGATCGCGCTGACGGACATGGTGTCGGGCGGGGATGCCGCGGGCGCTCTGCTGCGGTTGGACCGGCTCCTTTCGGAGGGCATGGACGAACGGCAGATGATGAAGGACTGGATCGAGCACTTCCGAAACCTGATGCTCCTGCGGCATCTGAAGCGGCCGGAGGATGTTCTGAACCTGTCCGTCGAGAACATCGAAAAGCTCAAAGAACAAAGCGAACGGCTCTCTCCCTCCTTCGTGAACGACAGCATATTCGCGCTGGCCGGGACGCTGAACGACGCGCGGTGGTCGACGCAGCCCAGGGTGCTTTTGGAGGTCGGCATCATCCGCATGGCGACGGAACGGCCGGCGGACGGGCAAGCCGCGCCCAAGCCCGCGATGCAAGCCGCGCCTGCGGCGCCTGCCGAGCGGCCTGCGGACAAACCGGCCGAGGCTCCGGCGCCCGCACCCCCGCTGTCCGCGTCCGGGTTCGTTGCGCCGCAGCCGGAACAAGTCTTGCCGGCCGAACCTGCGACGCCCGCACCCCGGGTACCCGCAACCGAGTCCGCCGCGCCGCCGGCCGCATCCCCCGCGCCCGCAGATCCTGCGGCGGCGCATGCGCAGGCCGTGCCCGCCCTCGACTGGCGCGCCGTCGTGGCCGAGGCCGTGAAGAAAAGCCCCATGCTCGCAAGGCTGCCGGACCGCAGCGAGCTCGCGGAAACGGGAGAGCACAGCTTTGCGATCGAGGTCTTTGACGAGATCACGAAGAACGTTGCGGAGGATGGAAGGGAATTTTTGGAAGATGCGGTCGCTCGCGCCGCGGGGAGATCGCTCCGCATGGTCTGCCGCATGGCCGAGGGCGTTCGCGGGACGCCGAAACCCATGCCGGTGCAGGATCGCCCGCCCGAACCGCCCGCGACGCCCGCACAGGCGGCGGTGCAGATCAGCTTCGATTCGTAAAAACACCGCCCGCGGATCCGCGTTGCGGAGAACAAATATAGAAAGAGGAGAAAACACGCACGATGGGAAAAGGAATGAAAGCCGGCAAGAAGCCCGGGAACCCGAACAAAGCGCTCATGCGAAAAGGCCAGACCGATCAGATCCGCCAATTTCAAGCCATGCAGAAGCGCATGGACGAGATGCAGGCCGAGATCGAGGAGAAGGAAGTTGAAACGACCGCCGGCGGCGGCGCCGTAAAGGTCAAGGTCAACGGGAAAAAAGAGCTGGTATCCCTGGAGATCAGCCCCGACGCGCTCGATCCGGACGATGTGGAGATGCTCCAAGACCTGATCGTCGTCGCGGTCAACGAGGGCCTGCGCCAGATCGAAGAGATCTCGAAGAACGAGATGGAAAAGCTGACGGGCGGACTGTCCGTCCCCGGTCTGCTGTAGGCGCGCGCATGTCGTCAAAATATTACGCGAAACCGCTGAACGATCTGATCCGCGAGCTCTCCGGCCTGCCCGGGATCGGCGGCAAGAGCGCGCAGAGGCTCGCCTTTCACATCCTCTCCATGAGCGACAGCGGCGCGAACGCGATCGCCGACGCGATCCGCGAAGCCAAGCTCCGCATGAAGTATTGCTCCGTCTGCGGCAACATGACGGACACCGACCCCTGCGGCATCTGCGCGGACGGGGCGCGCGACAGCTCCGTGATCTGCGTGGTCGAAAACCCGCGCGACGTGGCGGCCATCGAGCGCACGGGCGAATTTCGCGGATTCTATCACGTGCTGCACGGCGCGATCTCCCCGATGGACGGCATAGGACCCGACGACATCAACCTCAGACAGCTTCTGGTTCGCCTGCAAAAAGACGACAACGCAAAGGAGATCATCCTCGCGACGAACCCGACCATAGAGGGCGAGGCGACGGCCATGTACATCGCGAAGCTGATCAAGCCCGCCGGCATCCGCGTGACGCGCATCGCGCACGGCATCCCCGTGGGCGGCGACCTCGAATACGCGGACGAGGTCACGCTGTCAAAGGCCATGGAAGGCCGCCGCGAGTTGTGAAAGCGCCTGCGGCCGAAATCACCGCGATCCGCGAAAAAGCCCCGCAGCCTTCGCCCGCGCGGCGACCGCCATGCGCGTGAGCGAGGCGATCGTGATCAAGCCCACGGCGATGCAGCCGGCGACCAGCAGCGTGCGGACGCCCGTTTCCGCCGCGTTCGCGAAGTCGCTCTGCAGCGTGTAGAGCATGGTCGCGTACATGCCGGTTCCGGGCACGAGCGGTATGATGCCGGGGATGATGAAGAGCGTTGCGGCATCCTTGCCGGCCCGCGAACAGATCTCCGCGATCAGCGCGACGAGGCCCGCGCCGAGAAAGCCGGCGAAGGGCGTCGAATAGCCGAGGAGCAGTACGCCGTATTCATAGAGCCCAAAGCCGCAGGCGCCGGCGAGCGAGGCCGTCGCCCAGTGCTTTCGCGGCACGTGGAATTGAAAGCAGAATCCGAGCGTCGTGAAGAAGGCGAGTATGAAGAAGGCATAGAGCGGATAGCGGATGGCCGTTTCCTCCGGAAGGCCGCCCCGCGCCATGGACCAGAGCTTCAGCGCGATGCCGACGCCGCCCGCGATGGCCACGGCGGTGACGAAGGCCTCCGCAGAGCGCGCGACGCCGGCGAGCATATCCCCCGAGAGCAGGTCGCGCGCCGCGTTCGTGATGGCCACGCCCGGCATGAAGAGCGTGATCGCGCCGATGATGACGGGCGCGACGCCGGAAACGAGGCCGAGTTCTCGCCCCGCAACCGCGAGCAGGGCGCAGACGAAGCAGCACAGGAAAACATTGGTAAATGTGTTCAGCTGCAAGCGCCCTATGCCGAGGGACGCCAGATAGGCCAGCGCGGTGATCAAGGCGCAAGAAAGCGAGTCGAGAACCCGCCCGCCGAAGCAGGGACAGAGCGTCGCGCCTATGAAGAGCGCGCCCAGAGCGTTCAGGAACAAGCCGTAGGGCTTGCCGTGTTCGATTTCGCGCAGGCGCGCAAAACCCTCCTCCACGCTCATATCCGTGGACGTGAAGGTGCGCGAGAATTCATTGAGCGCGGAGATCCTGTCCAAATCGATCGAGGTCCGGTTGATCCTCTTGATGAAGGTGTGCATATCCCCGTCCCGGTCGCCCCTGTCGATCGACAGGAAGATGCCCGTGGTCGTGGCGAAGCATTCCACATAGGGGATCTTGCAGGCGCGGCAGATGCGCGTGATCGTATCCTCCACGCGGTACACCTCCGCACCGCTCTTCATCATCAATTCCCCCGCGAACAGCGCGAGGATCAGGATGCGCTTTTGCTTTTGATCGATCAAGGGGCACACCCGACCTGCGCGGGCACGCCGTCCTCCCGCATTTGCCTGCAAGCCTTGTCATCCGTGTTCTTCACCATTGACGCCTCCTCTAACAGCATTATACGCAAAACGCCGCGCGATTGCAAGTGCGTTGCCCGCCGCGTTTTGCTCGCCGAACCCTGTTGCGCGGGCCCTGCCCGCCGCAACCCTGCGAAAAGGGGCAAAACAGGGCAATCGCGGGGTAAAAATCCGTATCGTAAAAAAAATCAAAAAAAATTTCAAAATAACACCAAACTGTGACCTTTTCCGCGTATAATGAATATAAAGAATGTCATGGTTTCATAATGATTGCAGATGGAAAGAGAGAGGTGAGAGATAGGTATGAACGAATCCGGAAGCATCGGGACGTTGGGAACCTTTGTCATACGTATCTTGAATCGGCAGAACGCCACCTGGCAGGGCGTGGTTACGCGTGTGGACAAAAAAGAGGAGCAACCTTTTCGGAGTCTGTTGGAACTGATCAAGCTCATAGACAGCACCTTTGAAGAAGAGGACGAAAATGCTCGGGCCGAAGAGAATGAAACGCGAAGCCGATGATGGCGACGAACGGTTTTATACTGTTCTCTGTTTTAGATGCCGCTTAAAGAAAAAACCGGGACGGGCGCAGAGCGGATGCCCTCATCGCAGGGCCTTGAAGATGTCGGCGACCGTGACCGCGCCATGCGCCGCCGTGCGGCCGCCGTTTTCGGCGCAGAACAGGATGCCGTTCTCCGCGTCGCCGCGCGCCGTCGCGTTGAGCGCCTCCGTCAGGCAAAAGGGGATATCCTTCTTCGGGCAGAGGCCGATGCAGCCGATGCAGCGCGCGGGATCGACGTTTCCGCGCGCGATGCGGTCCGCGAGCGCGTTGCGCAGCATCCGCACCGGCATGCCGAGGGGACTTTTCAACACGAGCGCTTCCCGTCGCTCAGCCGCCGCGTACACGGCGCGCACGGCTTCCGGCGCGCCACACTCCTCCGTCAGGACAAAGGGCTCGTCGAGCTGTATGCCGTCCGCGCCGCAGGCGACCGCCCGCTTCACGTCCGCGCGGCGCATCGCGCCGTTCGCCACGATGAGCGGGCAGTTCGG
>JAISNR010000238.1 GCA_031276135.1 Eubacteriales Family XIII. Incertae Sedis bacterium
GCGGCCGCCTTGAGCGCGGGCGAAACGTCCGCCGCGAGCAGCGCGCGGGCGCCGTCCGCGAGCTTCTCGCGCATCTGCCGCGCGGCCAGGGCCATGCCGTAGCCGTATTCGGCGTTGTCTTCGAACAGGGAGTTGGCCCAGGCGGGCCCCCGGCCGTTCGCGTCCTTCGTATAGGGCATGGACGGCGCCGACGCGCCCCAGATCGAGGAACAGCCCGTCGCGTTGCCTATGATCATCCTGTCGCCGTAGAGCTGCGTGATCAGCTTGATGTAGGGCGTCTCGCCGCAGCCCGCGCAGGCGCCGGAGAATTCGACATAGGGCTTCGCGAACTGACTGCCCTTCACCGTCTCCTTGTTCATGCGTTCGTCCTTGATCGTCACTTTTGTGCTGTAATCCCAATTGGCCGCCTCGCCGAGAACCTCGCTCAGGGGAACCATTTCGAGCGCCTTCTCCTTGGGCGGGCAGATGTCCGCGCAGTTGCCGCAGCCCAGACAGTCGAGCGGCGAGAGCTGCATGCGGTACGCGAGACCTTCGAGGCCCTTGCCCGCGGCTTTGATCGCCTTGAAACCCGAAGGCGCGGCCGTTAGCTCCGCCTCGTCGAGCAAGACGGGGCGTATGGCGGCGTGCGGACAGACGAAGGAGCATTGGTTGCACTGAATGCAGACCTCGCTTTTCCAGCGCGGGACGCTTACGGCGACGCCGCGCTTCTCGTAGGCCGCCGTGCCGGACGGGAAGGAGCCGTCCTCCCTGCCCGCGAAGGCGCTGACGGGAAGCAAATCGCCTTCCTGCCGGTTCATCGGGATCAGAACCTCCTCGATGAAGGCCGGCAGCTCGCGCCGCGCTTCCTCCGCGTCCGCGGCGTCGGCCCAGTCGGCCGGAACCGCGATCTCCCGAATGCTCTCTATGCCGCGATCCACGGCGGCGAAATTCATGTCCAAAACCCTTTGGCCTTTCTTCTCGTAGGCCTTCACGATGCCGTCCTTGAGCATGGCCACGGCGTCGTCCAAGGGAATCACGTTCGTGAGCTTGAAGAAGGCCGCCTGCATGACCATGTTGATCCTGCCGCCGAGACCGATTTCCTCGGCGATGCGCACGCCGTCCAAGGTGTAAAACTTGATCTTCTTCCTCGCTATGGCGCGCTTTACATGCGCCGGCAGCTTCTCGGACAGCTCCTCCTCGGGCCACAGGCAGTTCAGCAGGAACACGCCGCCCTCCTTCAAGTCTTTCAATATGTCGTATTGTGTAAGGTATGCCTGATTGTGGCAAGCAACATAGTCCGCCCGGTTGATCAGGTAGGTGGATTTGATCGGACTCTTGCCGAAGCGCAGGTGCGATATGGTCACGCCGCCGGATTTCTTCGAGTCGTAGGCGAAATAGCCCTGCGCGTACATGTCCGTGTTGTCGCCTATGATCTTGATGGCGGTCTTGTTGGCGCCGACCGTGCCGTCGGAGCCGAGACCCCAGAATTTGCAGTTGATCGTACCCTCGGGTTCGCTCGAAAGCAGCGGATCGTAGCTGAGCGAGGCGTGGGTCACATCGTCCTCTATGCCGACCGTGAAATTGTTCTTGGGCGCGGCGCTCTCGAGGTTCTCGTAAACCGCGACGACCATGCCGGGCGTCGTGTCCTTGGAGCCGAGACCGTAGCGGCCCCCGTAGATCGCGGGCGCGCCATCCCTGCCGTAGAGCAGCGTTTTCAGGTCCTGGTAGAGCGGGTCGCCCAAGGCGCCCGGCTCCTTCGTCCTGTCGAGCGCGCAGAGGCGCTTCGCCGTTTTCGGCAGCACGGACAGGAACGCGTCGCCGACAAATGGCCTGTACAGCCTGACCTTGATCAGGCCGACCTTCTTGCCCTTGGCCAGAAGCCGGACGAGGGTTTCCTCTATCGTCTCGCAGACGGAACCCATCGCCACGACGACGTATTCCGCGTCCGGCGCCCCCACGTAATCGAAGGGTTTATAGGCGCGGCCCGACAGCTTGCCGATTTGCTCCATGTATTCCTCTACGACGGCGGGCAGCTTGTCGTAGAAAGGATTCGCCGCCTCGCGCGCCTGGAAAAATATGTCGGGATTCTGCGCCGTTCCGCGGATCACGGGATGCTCGGGGTTCAGCGCGCGGTCGCGGAAGGCTTGCAGCGCCTCCTTGTCGAGCAGACCGGCGAGGTCGTCGTAATCGAGCGTTTCGATCTTCTGCACCTCGTGCGAGGTCCGAAAACCGTCGAAGAAGTGCAGGAAAGGTACGCGCGACTTGATGGCCGCGAGATGCGCGACGGCGCCGAGATCCATCACCTCCTGCACCGAGCTCGAAGCCAGCAGCGCGAAGCCCGTCTGCCGCACCGCCATGACGTCCGAATGGTCGCCGAATATGCAGAGCGCGTGCGCGGCCAGAGTGCGCGCGCTGACGTGGAACACGCCCGGCAGGAGTTCGCCGGCGATCTTGTACATGTTCGGAATCATGAGCAAAAGCCCCTGCGAAGCCGTAAAGGTCGTCGTCAGCGCGCCCGCCGCGAGGGAGCCGTGCACGGCGCCGGCGGCGCCGGCCTCCGATTGCAGCTCCGCGACCTTGACCGTCTGGCCAAATATGTTCTTCCGGCCGTAGGCGGCCCACTCGTCCACCACCTCCGCCAGCGTGGACGAGGGCGTGATCGGATAGATCGCGGTCACATCCGTGAATGCGTACGCTATATGCGCGGCGGCGGTGTTGCCGTCCATTGTTTTCATTTTAGACATTCGTAAAGCACCTCCTCATGATTCTTTGTTTTGTCACTGCGAGCGGAGCGACAGCCTTGCGCATATCTCCCGCGCGATGCGGTCGAGCGGCAGCTGCGCAACCACCGCTCCCGAGTTGTAGGCGACCATCGGCATCCCGTAGACGACGCAGCTGTCCCGGTCCTGCCCTATGGTGTAAGCGCCCTTCTCCCGCATCTTCAACATGCCCTTCGCGCCGTCGGCGCCCATGCCCGTCAGGATGACGCCTATCGCCTTGCTTCCGGCGGCGTCGGCCACCGAGTCGAACAGGTAATCCACGGAGGGCTTGTGTCCGCTGACCTTTTCCGCGTCGACAAGCCTGACCGAATAACCCTTGATCCCTTTTACGAGCTTCATTTGATATTCGCCGCCCGGCGCCAAGAGCGCGAGACCCGGCCGGACGACGTCGTTGTCCTCCGCCTCCCGCACCTCAAAGGCGCAAGCCTTGTTCAGGCGTTCGGCGTAGAGCTTCGTGAAACCGCCCGGCATGTGCTGCACCATGACCGTTCCCGGAATGCCCGCCGGCAGCTTCGTCAGGACGTTGAATATCGCCTCCGTTCCGCCCGTGGACGCCCCTATCGCGAGCAGGCGCTCCCTGTCGAGCGGACCGAGAGCGCGCGCGGCCGGTTGTGGGTGAGCGGGCGGCTGCGGGCGAACCTCGGGCCGCGCCCGCAAAGACAGCCGGAATTTGCTTGCCACATCGACGTCCGCCGCGATCTTGATCTTCGCGATCATGTCCGCCGCGTAAACCTCCATGGCGCCCGGCCCCCCGGCCGGCTTGGCGACGAAATCGACCGCCCCCGCGGCAATGGCGTCGAACACGGCGCCGGCCAAAGAGCTGCTCACGATGACCGGGAGCGGATATTGCGGCAGCAGACGCCTGAGGAAATCGATGCCGTTCATCTTGGGCATCTCGACGTCGAGCGTCATGACGTCGGGCTTCAGCGCTATGATTTTGTCGCGCGCGTCGAAAGGATCCGACGCCGTTCCGACGACCACGATATAGGAATCCTTCCGCAGCTCACGCGCGAGCGCTTCGCGAAACATGATGGAATCGTCAACGATCAGAACCTTGATATTTGACATCATACCTCTCACCCGCGTCCGGCCGCAAAACGGCTACGCGTCCTCATCCGGCACGCCTATATTGGAAAATTCATCACCCAATAATAACTTTTGGCAATCAAGGAGCAGCTGCACCTTCCCGCCGATCTTGCCTATGCCCATGATGTATCTGTTTTCGAAGCCCATGCGGTTCGCCGGAGGCGCCGCTATGTTTTCGTCTTCGATGGTCAGCACCTCGTCCACGTTGTCCACGATCAGACCCACCGATATGTCGCCGATCTCGATCACGATCACGCAGGTTCTGTCGTTGTACTCGGCCGGCGCCTTGCCGAATTTCAGGCGCACGTCTATGACCGGAATGATCTTGCCGCGCAGATTGATGATGCCCTTTATGTAATCCGGAACATTGGGAACGATGGTTATGGATTGGATGCCTATGATCTCGACGATATACTCTATCGGCAAGCCATAGACGTCGTCCACCAGCGTAAAGGTGAGAAATCTCCCGTGCAGCGTATCCTCTTCTTTAAATTCTTCTTTTATCTCCTCAAAATTTTCAGCCATTTGAATATCCCCCTTTCCATTGGTCGCCCGTCTCCGGGCAATACCCCCGATTGACGTCGCCGCCCGCGCGGCGCGCCGTGGCCGATTCGGCCGGTGGCGGCGCGCCGCGCGAGCGGTCACAATTCATGCGTCGATCTTCCTATGGACTGCACCTTCATGACGCCCGTGGACAAATCGAAAAACACGGTTCTGCCATAGTCCTTGCCCGTATCTTCGGCGATGATGGGAATGCGCAGAGCGGCCAAAGCGGCTTTGACGGCCTTGACGTTGCGCTCGCCTATATTGCCCATGGCGCCCATCGCAGCCGTCGCGAACATCTGCGCGCCCCCCGCGATCTTGGCCGTGAGCCTCCCGGCGCCCATGCTTTGCAGATCGCGCGCGATGTCGACGACGGCCGTATCCGCAAACTTCATTCTGTTTGTCTCGCCGCGCGGCGCCATGCCGCTGTCCGGCAGCATGATGTGCGAAAGGCCGCCTATCTTCTTCGCGCTGTCATAAAGGCAGATGCCCACGCATGATCCAAGCGCGTACGTCACGACAATGTCGGGCGCGCGCGACACGGAATAATCCGAGATCCCCACCTTTTTCAATTCACTCATCCCTCGATTCCCAATCTTCCCATAATGCGCCGCAACGTGTCAACCTCCGCAAACATGATCACGTTGCTGTTCAGCTGTCGTTCCTCCGTAAAGAAACTTTCTTCTATGAACATGACCTTGTCTCCGACGGCGCCGAACTCGATGATGGGAACGGACAGGATGGCTCCCGCCATATCGATAGCAATATATGGCACGGAAATATCTATTTGAAGCCCCGTGAGCAAGGCGATCGAATTCACATAAGCCGAACCCAATATATTGCCGATCTCCTTGATCGCGGAGAGTTTCATCTCGCTGAGACCCTCCTCGGCGGGCGCGTCGTCCTGCAGCAGGATGCTCGTGATGTTCTGCGCGTCGTCCATGCCGAGCAGGAACATGATCATGCCGCTCGCCTCGCCCGAGAAGTTCAGGAGCACGCCGACCGTCATGGCCTCCGCGCCGCCCATCGCGTTCAGCGCCGTGTCAAAATCCGTGATGCGCACCGTCGGAAGCTGTATGCCGACCTCCGCGTTCAGGATCATGCCGAGCGAGGTGGCCGCGTTGCCCGCGCCGATATTGCCGATCTCCCGCAACACGTCTATATGAATCTCGTTGAGTTCCTCATAATTGTTGATCACCTGAAATCCCTCCGTCATTCATCCAAATCATCGATAATTTCATGCCGCGGCGAATTCTTCACGCGCACGCAGGCCCGCGTCAGCGCGGCGATGACGTCGAGCTCGTTCTGCCGCTTGTAGACCTCGAGCTGCGTGTACTGCTTGCCCTCGTCGGTGGTGACGTACTTCGTGGGCAGGGTGTTCAGCGCCAGCGCCAGCACGTTTCCCGTGCACACGGGGCAGGTGCAGACGTCCATCCGCTCCATCACCGAAGGCAGCAATTCCTTCGTCAGCACCTCGGAGAGATTGATCAGGCTCCTGCTCTTGTTCAGCAGGGAGCTCTCGATCTGGATCTTCTTTTCGCGCCGCTGCTCCGCCTGCTTCAACACATTCGCATCGCCCTCCCGCATCGCCTTCATCTCTTTGTACACCGCCGTCCCGAAGGAAGGCGCCGCCGGCCTCTCGAGCGCCGGCGCGAAGGTCTCCGCCGAGCTCTCGGGTGCCGCCGCGGATGCGTCCCGGCCTTCGGGAAAGTCCGCCGCAGGGGCTTCCTCCCGGCTCGCATACGGCGTTCCGTCCGGAATCGAATCCACGGCATCGCCTTCCCGCAGCGCGCCAAAGGCCGGAGACGGCGTACCGGGATGCGCGCCCGCGCGCTTGGCGATGGAAACGGACCGGCTTCGCGGCTGTCTGATCCGCGTGGATTCCCGGACCTCCGCAGGCCCCCTGACCTCCAGCTCCGGTTCGATCTCGATCTTCAGCTTGGTCTTGTAGTTGAGCGGGTTGCCTTCGGACCGGGAAACGCTCGCTTCCACTGCATCAATGCCGCCGGCATCTCCCTCCGACAAACCGTCGGACACGGGGCCTTCCTTTGTGATGAGCTTCATCACATGCTCCGTCTTGTTATCTCTTCTTGCCATGCAGCTTCATCCCTTTCTCCGCGATCAGCTCGTCAACAAAGGCGAGGTAATCCTTTGCCGCATTGCACCTCGGCGCGTAATCGAACAGGTTTCCGCCCCCGTGCGCGGGGAATTCCGCCACGGCCACGGACGATCGAATCTTCGCCTGAAACACCTTGGTCCGAAGGTCCTTCGCGATGACGCCCGCCATATCCTCGACGTCGCGCGTCAGTATCCTCCGCTTGTCATATTTGTTCAGCAAAATACCGAGAACCTCTATGCGAGGATTGTAAATGCTTTTCACCAATTCCACTGTTTCCCTGAGCTGCGAAATGCCCATGAGGCTCAGGATCTCGGGGATCATCAATACGATCAGCGCGTCGGTTGCGGTATAGGCGTTGACCGTCAGGATATTCAGCGCCGGCGGCGTGTCGATGATGATGTAATCGTACCGGTCCCGGACGGGGGCGAGGCCCCGCTTCAGCAGCGTTTCCCGGCCGATCATCGAAAATTCGAGCTCCGCGCCGGAGAGGAGTATGTTCGACGGTATGATGTCGATGCCGTTCTTCGTCCGGATGATCTCCTCGGCGGGCTTCGAACCCCGCATCAAATCGTAGACCGTGGACCCCGTTTCGGTATCGGCGCCCAAACAAAATCCAAAATTTCCCTGAGGGTCGAGATCGATCCCGAGCGTCTTGAATCCCTTCCGCGCAAGGCCGGAAATCAGCGCGCTCGCCGTGGTCGTCTTGCCGACGCCGCCCTTTTGGTTTGTGATCACGATCGTCTTTGCCATAGTATCTCTCCGGAGGCTTGCGCCGCATGCCGATCCTCGATGAAACCGTTCCGTTCGCGGCGCATCACCTGTTTTCGTTGGTTTCCTTTCGCCTCTGATGCTCGGACAGCTGGACCTTGAACACATATTCCGTGATCAGACGCTCCTGTTCGGCCGTGATCTGCAACAGGATGCCCCCGTACCGAAACTTGAAGCCGATCTTGGATATATCGACGCCGCCCACCATATGCGCCTCGATCCGCTCCTTGCGGAGAATCTGAAAGCCGACCTTGAAATCGTCTTTCAGGTAGCTCATGTCCAAGATGATCCTCTGCCGTCTGAAAAACGGATGATTGCAGAAAAACCCTATGCCGCCCATCGACAGGTCGCGCACGCGAATCGGCACATTGATGCGCATGCTTCGCTTTCCCGTCAGGGAAAACATGCGAAGGCCCCTCGCGTCGAAGGATGTGCGGACCTTGAGACTGCGCCGCCGCTCCTTCTTGTCGCTCACCACCGAGAGGATCTCCACGTTGATCTGCGTCGACAGGGAGAGCGTGACCTCGCCGAAGAAGAATTGGATGCCGTCCTCGTAATAGACGATGATGTCCACCGGCGTGCGGTGCGGAATATTCGTAAAGCCGACACCGCGCAGGATCAGGCGGCTCGGCTCTATCGCCACGTTTTCGGCGGAAACGTGCAGCCCCGCGTCGAGCTTCGAAATGTCCACCTTTACAATTCGTTTCGCGATCGCCATATTTATACCTTTTTTCCCGCACCTTCTTCGGTCAAGCCAAGCCCACGACCCAATCGCCTTTGTCTATATAGAGCTTGCAGTGTTCCAGATTCAGGTGGTCCCGCTGCAACATGAGGCTGCCCGCGAACACGTCCACGCCCGAATACATAACGCGCCGGCAGATGATCTTGCCGGGATACCCTTGTTCCGCCTCCCCCTTCACGCGGCGGATCTCATCTTCCAGCCGGTGCAACTTCTCCCGCAGAACCGGCGTCTGCTCCTTGAGCTGCTTGTACAGCGCGCCGATTTCGGGCTTGTCCGATTGGCCCACGAGCAGGCGCAGCTTCGCCACGTTCTCCGCGTTCGACTTGATTTCGGCGTTCAGCGCATCGCGCTCCGCCGTGAGCCGCGCCAGTTCCTCTTCGTCGATCGGCGGCTCCAGAAGCTCCACCCGCGTCTTGATGCCGCGCTCGTTTCCCATATAGTTGGCGGAAAACTCGCCGAATACCGCCGTCCTGCCGCCCACGAGCACCGACTTGGCGCCGGACAGCACAATGTTGCCCCGGCACTCCACGTTGCTGTCTATGATATAGTCCGAGAACAGATCGCCCTTGACCCGGATCGTGCCGCTCTCTATGTAGCGGGCGCGCATGAAGCCGCCCACCTCTATGGTTCTCTGCCTACTTCCGTTGACGCCGTCCGCAACGATCAGGTTCCCTCCCACGCGCACATCCGCGCTGCCGATCTTGCCCTTCACGGTCAGATTGCCGCCGCACTCGACGATGAAATTCTCGTTCACGGAGCCCCGCACGGTGACGTCGCCGCCGAAGCGCACATTGCCCGTCGAGAGGTCCACGTCGCCCGCGATGTTCAACTGCTCCACGATGTGGATCACCGTTCCGTTGAAATTCACGACGCCGTCCGTTGCGGCGAGCAGCGTCGTTCCGTCCTCCGCCCACACGGTGTTCGCGCCGCAGGGGTTCGGAATGGGCCTGCCCGGGCGCGCCGGGATGATGCCTCCGTACACGTTCGTGCCGTTTTCGCCCGGCGTCGGCTGCGTGACCTCGCAGAGCACGTCACCCTTCTTGACGATCTGGAACACATCCACATTTTTGTAATCCACCGGCGCGGCGTCGTCGCCCCCGTAATTCGGCTTGAACTCATCCGACTTCTTCACGCGGAACACGGCGACGCCGTCCGCGCCGTCCGTCGCCGGAACGCCGCGCGCGATCGGAAAGGGCGCGTCGAGCATCGGTCCCGACGCCAGGGCCCGCAGCGTGGCCTTGTCCAAGCCGAAGGAGATCCGCGCGCCTGCGGCCGCGCGCTGCAGGTCCTCCTGTGTCAGGGGCTCGGGTTTGCCGTCCGGCGCTTGGCCGATGATGACGGAAGCCTCGGTGTTGTCGTCGTTGACGTCGATCCTGATCGTATATTTGCCCACGGGTTTTACCTCATCTGATTGGCAACATCATCCATTTCATCTATGGTCGTGAGGACGCGCGTGTTGAGGCTGAAAGCCCGCTGCGATTCGATCATCCGGACCACCTCCGCGGCGGTGTCCACCCCGGAGCGCTCCAGCACGCCGGCCCGTACGTTCGCATGTTCCACCGCCTCCGCCTCGCCCGAAGCCTCGGTGGCGGCCAGTCTGTTCGAACCCAGCAGCGACATGCCGTTTCGGTTCGGGAATTTGAACACGCCCACTTTTCCCGGCGTGATCTCCGCACCGTCCTTGAGCACGATCTCGGCACCGCCCGCGTCGAGGACGTAGCGGCCGCCGGCGTCCACCAGATAGCGCGATTCCCCGTCCACGGAATAATGGAACTGCCCGTCGCGCGTGTAGAGGATCTCGCCGTCCTCGCCGCCCATCACGGCGAAGAAACCCTCGCCGATGATGGCCATGTCCGTCGGCACGCCCGTCGTGGCAAGCCCGCCCTGCGCGTAGTTGACGGGCGTGTGCTCCACGCGCGAGCCGTGCCCCGTGTCCACCGTGATGAGATCGTAGGGCGGGCGCAGACGGTTTGCCTCGTCCGGACGCGCCGCGCCGCCGTGAATCTTGGCGTACAGCAGGGTCGAAAAGGCCGCCTGCTGCGGCTTGTAGCCCATCGTGCCGATGTTCGCGAAATTGTTCGCGATCGTGTTCATGTTCTGCTGTTGTCCCAGCACGCCGGAGCGCGCCGCGTAAAAGCCTCTGATCATCCGTGTATCACATCCTTTCCCAAAAACCCTAGCTCACGCGGCCGATCTGCGTCACAAGCGCCTCATTCAGCTGATCGTACATCTTCACCACCTGCGTGCAGGCATTGTACAGGTTTTGCCCCGCCATGACGCGGCTCAT